>CAXBSB010000014.1:0-56486 GCA_963977965.1 uncultured Schlesneria sp. | reverse complement strand
ACCAGCGTTGGGTCCCCATGCGCAATCATAGTTCTGAGGAAGTTGGCCATGGACATCGGCGTAGTTGTGGCAGGCCAAACCCAACTGCTTCAAGTTGTTCTTACACTGGGTGCGTCGAGCGGCTTCACGCGCCTGCTGAACGGCAGGCAGAAGCAGTGCGATCAAGACCGCAATGATGGCGATGACGACGAGCAGTTCAATCAGTGTGAACGCTGCTCTACGCGGTGGAGGACGACGAAATTGACTCATGAAAGCTCCTAATCAAAAAAAGACAAAAACGCTTAAATCCAAACATCCGTACGAAGATGTCCGTTACGCAAAATATCGGGATTCCACAAAAAATTCAACAAAATTCTTCATAACTTGATCTTGAGCCTTTTTCGCAGGGCATCTGCCACTGCATGATCGCCGCACGCCTGGGCGTATTGTCGAATACTTTCCAATTGAAGATCACTGACGGTAGCCGCGTCTTTCAGTTTCTGAAGCTCCAGGCGCAGTTGGCGACCATTTGCCGCAATATGTTGTAAATTATCAGCTTCCGTCAGTTTTCCCCTCCTTCTCAACACGTCTGCCAATTCATGCCAGACCTGTGCATCGAGGGGAGTCAGTGATGCTGACTTTACATACGCAGCCTCTGCTTCTTCAATTTCTCCCACTTGGGCGTGGTACCACCCGCGATACCTCCAGAAGACACTTTCATCGCCAGCATCTTGAGGCACCTTGGCTAGAAGTTTTCCAACTTCCTCGATATCGGATCGACGGATTGCACTTTTTAGGAAATACCAGAGGACGACAGTGTTTCCGGGGAATTGGCGCCCATAATCGGTGAGGATTTGTTCTGCTCGATCCAGTTGAGCTTTGGATTCGGTCGTTGGCTCCTTCAGGATGGCCAGATTTTCGGCAAGTTGTACAGTTCTAGCAACGAGAAAAAGTTCTGAGTCCGGTTCGTTTTGAAGCCAATGGTTTGCCGTTTGAAACCCGTTACTGAAAATCGGCGCATCCCCAAGCATCAGATAAACATACGATTCACGAGGCTCGCACGCAAATTCAATGCTTTCATAGATTTGCGCCGTCATTTTTGTTCTTTGCAAGCAAATTGCATTGAAAAAGATGACTCGCCGGCGGGCCTCCAGAATCCGTGGATTGATGTTCAAGATTCTCTGGCAGGTTCCTACTCCATCGAGCGGCTTGTTGAGAGGACCGAACTGCAATGCCGACAGCTCAAGTAGTCCCGGAATCGTTTTTGGATCTTTGTCGGGTAACTGGTTGAGCACAGCTGCAGATGCTTTAAGATCCCCTTGTTCTTGGATCGCAATCGCCAAAAACAGCCACGGATCGGCGTTATGAGGGTCGATCGCTGTCCAGCGTCGTGCAACCTCTTCCATGTGAGGCCAATCCGAAGTCGACTGGAACTGAAGGCATTCTTCGCGGCATTCTCGAATTCGATTCTCATGCCAGCGCGTGTATCCCCAGTACGAAGAATACGACACCAAAAACAGGACAACTACGAAAGCGCAACCGCAGCCAATTCTTCGACGCATCGGGTGAGCGTGTCCTTTCCGTCAGCGAATCCAGTTTAAGTGTCCTGCACGTATCAAACTTCAGCGTCTCACCGATGTTCCGACGCGAAACGGAAGTGCGACCCGCACTCACTGAATTTGCTGGACCGTTAGCTGGAAAGTTCGCCGAAACCAAGCTTAAATGGTATTTGCGATCAGGCTTGATTGCCACGCAGTGAAATTCGGTTTTGAGACATTTGCTTAAGAGGAAATCACAAATGAGACACGGAATCATCGCATTGATGCTGGCAACTGTCGTCGGGTGCGGGGGAGCGCCAGCGAAGAAACCTGATCCAACTCCCGCTGGGACACCAAACTCTGCCCCTGCAGCAACCACGACCCCTGAAGCCGCCAAGGGCCACGGTCAGAGTTTGCCCGCCAATGCGCCAGCAACACCTGCCGCTCCAGCAACAAAGTAATTGCATTCCACTTTCTGTCCAAAATCGACAGTTTGTTCGCACCCGCTTTCTGCGTGACAGCGGGTGCGTTTTTATTTCAGCGTTTGCAGTTTCTCGCGAATCCGATCCAGCGAGCGTTGCGATTCGAAATCCGTTGGATCCAGTCTGATCCGAATCTGCGTGTCTCTCAGTTGCTTCTTCAAGCTTTTCTGCACGGAGTCGATCTCGATCAGACGGTCGGATTCGATTCGTTCTCCAACGAGTAAATACGCAATAGCTGCCGCCATTCGCCCTTCTGAGTTTTTTTCAAGATGGCTCGATATTCGCCGAAACGCTGATACGGAAGCGTCGTAGTTTCCTGATTCGAGGTCGATCTCACCCAGTTCTTGAAGAATGGCGGGTGGGCAATTCGGTTTGGCAGCAGCTTCACGAAGCGCCAGCCTGGCGCCATCCCAGTCAGCACATTGTCGCATGCAGCGAGCTAACCCGACTCGTCCCGTCACACTTTCTGAATTCTCGCGAACTACCTCAAGGAAATGGTGCACGGCAGCTTTCGGCAATCGTAGTTCCAGTAACAGTTCCCCCAGCAATTCATGAGCAGTTTCGTGATGCGGACTGCTTTGGATGACCCCTTCCAGCAATGAACGTGCTTCGTCGAAATCGCCTTTCGCCCGCGCTATCCGTGCTCGATGGATTCGTAAATCCTCGGTTCGAGTACCATTCTGTTCCCAGGCATTCAGGACGCGAATCGCCTGATCCAGATCCTGTCTTGCCAGAAACCCGCGAACAAACGCGTCAGCAACCGAATCGTATCCCGTTCCAGCATCAACCAGCTGATTCAATTGCGCCTGCGGATTTGGAGCGAATTCACCATTTTGAACGAGCATGAGTTCGCGTGCAGTCCCGGCTTCGCGAATCGTCGGTGCAGATGTGGTCCAATCTGTCATCAACTTTGACCAGGAATTCATGTCATTTTGGCGCCGAGCGCATTCGGCGATCAACACATTCGATGGGGTATCATTCCAACAAAACCATCGGCTCCATTCGAGCAGGTAACGTGCCCGCGTCAATCGTCCATGATCCGCAGTACGGATGGCGATCCATTGCAATCCAAGGCCAGTTCCAAACCAGCAAATCGAAGCAAATCCCATGCAGAGGCCAATCCTCCGGATGAACCATGACCAACGCCGGGATACAGAACGTTCAGAAGGGGACATTTACCATTTCAATCTGGAAGCAGACATTTATGATGTTCTTTCGACGGTTCGACTTCATCAAATGCAGGAAGAGCACGCCTTTGCAGGACTCGCCGATCTACCATTTCGGCCAAATTTAAGGTTTTGATCGTGCGACGGCTCACATGGCTTGCTGGAATTGTATCGGGGTTCCTGGTTCTTGGGGGAATGATCTTTACGATTTTCCTGAATGATCCATTTTCGGAACTCACTCGTGCGGTCAATGCCCCCCAGCGACCGATCGACGTTGATGAAGCGACCGGAAAGCGGGTGGTCGCATTTTGTAGTGCATGTCACGCAATGCCTTCAGTCGACAGTTTTTCGCGCGAGGCATGGCATCATGAGGTCATGCAAGGATATCACTTCTACGCCAAATCAGGACGGACTGACCTCGATCCTCCAACGCCTGCAGAAGCGATTGCATACTTTCGATACCGTGCATCGGACAGAATTGCATTTGCCACTTCCGCTGATGCGCCAACCTCGTTCCGCAGTGCCTTCACCGAAGAGCACCTGAAAATTCAAACGACTGATCCTATCCCACCTGCAATATCAAACGTTCATTGGATCCCGCGACGCGATGAAAACTCTGGAGCATTGCTGGCCACCGATATGCGACGGGGTACTGTACATCGAATTTCCCTCGAACAGAGTCAATTGACGCGAGTCAGCCTCGGGCAATTCGGTCACCCGTGCCATGTGGAATCAACAGACTTGAACAATGACGGCACATTGGACTTCGTCGTCGCGGACTTGGGAAGTTTTGACCCTGATGATCACGATCGGGGACGTGTCCTGTGGCATCGATCATTGGATGAAACCAAACGAAAGCCCACCGCGCTGGCAACCGGATTGGGGCGAATTGCTGACGTCCGACCGGCAGATCTGAACGGCGACGGACGTACGGATCTGGTCGTAGCTGAATTTGGTTGGCATAAGACGGGCGGAATTCACGTACTTCGAAATCTGGGAATCGTCGAAGGTACACCACAATTCCAGATCAACCGCATCTATGCGCGGCCAGGAACAATTCATGTCCCTGTTCTCGATTTTGATGGCGATGGTGATCTCGATATCGTCGCGCTGGTCAGCCAGGAACACGAACGAGTGGAATTGATCGAGAATCAAGGAGACGACACCTGGCGGGTACACACCCTTTGGGCTGCGCCCGATCCAGCATTTGGCCTGAGTGGAATGGAACTCGTAGACATGGACCGGGATGGTGATATGGACATACTGGTAACGAACGGTGACATGTTCGACAGCATGTCACTCAAACCGAGTCACGGAATCCAGTGGTTACGTAACGATGGCGATCTTAAATTCACCCACCAGCGACTCGCAGACCTGTTAGGTGCCTACCGAGCCATCGCTGCCGATTTTGATTCTGATGGCGACATGGACATTGCTGCCTGCGTCTGGGTTCCAAGGCTCTCAGAATCTGTCGGAGCCAACGTGCACTCGATACCTGCTTTCGTCATCTACGAACAGACGGAGCAAATGAAATTCGAACGACATACGCTTCAGAGTGGTGTTCCATGCTTTGCTACGATGACCGTCGGAGATTTTGATCGCGATGGCGATCAGGACATCGCTCTCGGATGGTTTCTCAGCAGTCGGAATCAGTCCGACAATTGGATCAGCGTGTGGTGGAACAAACCGTCAGAACATACTGTGGCAATGCCATAAAGCTTTGTCCGTAATTGTCCAATTAGTCGGGACGTGCTCTCCACTTGGGAATTCTTGGAAAATCCATTCGAAGGGAAAATGCGTATCGACTGATAGTCAGCGTCGAATGACGTCGTCGCGACCTTGCATCAGTGTCGCCAGGCGATCGGCCAGCTTGGGATCGATTGTGTCCATCGCCTCAAGCACTCGGGCGGCGTCCCGTTCTTTGTAGGACTTCAGCATCGAAACCGCGGTCATCAGTTTGCCTTCGTCGATCAACTTACGCAGTAACAGTGCATTGGCACGGCTGGCACCGTTATCGCTTGCCGGCTTCGCCACTGGCGGCGCAGGTCTCGCTTTCAAAGTTGGAACGGTTGATTTCCGATTGGCCGAGTTCAACCCGCGGCGTTCCGATTCCAGTAAATCATCCGAAGCTTGTTTTCGTAACTCATCCACCGTCGCAAGTTCTGTGCGAATGTCGTCGTAGATCATTCGCAATGTTTCCTGGCGTGCGACCAGATCAGCTTCCTGTTGCTTGACGACGGCGAGCTGATCAGCGACCGGCTTCGACAATTCAGGCCCGCTGGCTTTGGTTGCGTTGGATGAAGAGATCTCATCCGTGGGAGTGGGAACTGGTTCAGAGTCGATTTCGCGAGGTGGCTTGCGGGTCCGCTTCTTTGTGGTCGGGATCTCTGCAATGGTTGCCTTCTCGGCAGTGGTTGTCGAAGCCTGTTTCAGATTTGGCTGGACGTAGTCTACCCACGCCGTTGCCACTGCAAAGACGAGAAGTGCTGTCAGCAATACTGTTACCAGAATCTTCATGAACCAATTCCAGCGGTCAGGATCTGATTCCCGCCGCACTCATTTCGAGAACGCATGATCACATCTGCATTCGCATCACTTCCTGATAGGCATCGATCACCTTGTTTCGAACTTCCATAAAGACTCGCAGGCTGAGATCCGCTTTTGCCAGGGCCAGCATCGTTTCGTGAACGCTGTCGCTTTCGCCGGTTGCCAACCGCTGGACAGACAAGTCGGCCTGCAATTGCTGATTGTTGGTATCAGCGATGAATTTCTCGACGACATTACCAAACATTCCACCGTTTGTTGTCGGTTGTACTCCCGACAACGGCGAGGCCATCGGCAGGTTTCCAATCATTCCGGCTGGATTCACATTCATCGCAGTCTGCCTTGTTCCGGGAGTATCCAGACCCTCAATCAAACCCCGTCAGTGAATTCGAAATCGTCATCCGCGGACGATTGAAAGTGCCTGCTGGTTCATGTCAACGAAGGACTGTGCTGCCTTCAAATTTGCTTCATACGCACGCGTTGTGGTGATCAGGTTCACCATTTCGATGGGAAGATTGACGTTTGGCATGGTGACAAACCCATCAGCATCAGCGTCCGGGTGACCGGGTGCATGACGTTTCGGAAGCTCTGAGGAATCCTCGACGACACCCAGCGATCGAACGCCCCCGAGGCCTGACGATTGACCGGTACGCACGCCCGGTTTGTCAGGATGCATAACCGCTTCAAAGATGACGTCTTTCCTGCGGTATGGACCACCTTCTGCAGTGCGTGTGACTTCTGCATTCGCGATGTTGTTCGCGACAACTTCCATCCGCAGTCGTTCTGCCGTCAGGCCGGAAGCACTGATGTTGAACGCCGACAACGAGGTATCGAAACCCATGGAAATCTCCCCCGCCGGGCTCGCGAATCAACTGGGTTTATTGACCGTTGATCGCTCGCCGCATGATAGCCGTTTTTGTCGCAATGATTTGAATGTAGGCGTTATTCAATAACGTGTTCTTGTTCAGCCGCATCATCTCACCATCAATGTCGACATTGTTCCCATCCAGTCGCGCGGATGACGTAGTGTCCTCCACGATCGTTGGCTGCAACTGGCCGACACCGTTTTCGCCGTGCCGCGTCATGTGCTGTGCCAAGGTGTCGTCGAACGAAACATCCAGCTTGTGATAGCCGGGCGTGTTGACGTTGGCCACATTCTGCGACAGCACTTTGTGCCGCAGGACAGTGACATCCACCAGCTTGGAGAGCAGATCGAATTGTGAAGGTGTAACGGCCATATCGGCTTTATCGGTTAAGCCGAATGTGCGAGTTGAACCGAAGGTAACGCCGACGATTCGTTTGTCGTTCACGCCCCGGAATGATCGGCAGATTCTGCCGGTCTGTCAGCCGAATGCACGGGTCACGACTTCACCTTCATTGACCGTGGCACGCTCGGACCGACCCTGAAGCCGGTAGGTCAGTTCGGTGTGATCAACACCAAGAGCCGCCAGGATCGTGGCGTGAAGCGAATGAATATGCGTTTTCCCTTCAACGGCGTGCATCCCAAATTCGTCGGTCGACCCGAGAATCTGGCCACCTTGAACGCCCCCACCTGCCAGCCACATTGTGAAGCCATAAGGGTTGTGGTCGCGACCATCACCCTTTTCGCTCATCGGGGTCCGTCCAAATTCGCCGCCCCAGACAACCAGCGTTTCATCCAGCAGGCCTCGCTGCTTCAGATCCTTTAAGAGCGCGGCGATGGGCTTGTCGGTTTCTCCGCAGTGCAGGCTGTGGTTCTCTTCAATCTTGCTGTGAGCGTCCCACTTGCTTCCAGAACCGGAATACAACTGCACGAACCGGACACCTCGCTCGACAAGTCGCCGAGCCAGCAGGCAGTTCTGTCCGAATGCCTGGGTCCGCTTGTCATTCATACCGTAGGCGTCTTGAGTCTGTTGAGTCTCGTTCGCCAGATCGACCGCTTCCGGTGCCTGCGATTGCATCCGATAGGCAAGTTCATACGACGCGATTCTCGCTTCGAGTTCCGTGTCCTGCGGACGGAGTGCCAGATGTTCGCGATTCAGCTTGTCGATGAAACCGAGCTTGCTCAGTTGGCGCTGATCGCTGATCCCTTCGGGCGTATCCAGATACAGGATCGGCCGCTTCCCTGGCAGGAACTTTGTTCCCTGATGTGTTGCTGGCATGAAGCCCGAACCCCAGACGCGGTTTCCACCGGGCGGTTCGCGATCGCTGTCCATCAGAACCACAAACCCCGGAAGGTTCTGGTTCTCGGAACCGAGTCCATAGTTGACCCAGGCCCCGAGACTCGGGCGCCCTGCCAGGATGCTTCCTGTGTTCATCTGGCAGACGCCGCCAACATGGTTCAGAGCGTCTGACGTGCAGGACCTGATGACACACAGATCATCGGCACATTCTCCGACATGTGAGTACCAGTCGGAAACGGGCATGCCGCATTCGCCGTAATTCTTCCACTTTCGCTTGCTGGCGAGCAGCGGATTTTCAGACACCCCCATCGGAGTGATCACTCGCTTGATCGATTTCGGCAGCGGCTTGCCAGCCATCTCGTTGACGAGTGGCTTTGGATCAAACGTATCCAGGTGACTCGGCCCGCCATCCATAAACAGGAAGATGACGTTTCGAGCCTTGCCGAAGAAGTGCGGTCGCCGCGCAGCGACTTCAACTGTCGCGGCACGCGTTTGTTCGCCTGCCATCATCCCTGCCAGGGCGATTGCCCCGAATCCCCCTCCTGCATATCGCAGAAAATCACGTCGCGACGGAGCAGCGAACTGGTGCAGGTAATCGGATTCTCGCATAACAACACCCGATGAGGGACTTGGGGAATCAGTTTGCAGGTTGATCAGTCAATACTCAGTCAATAAACAGGAACTCGTTCGCATTCAGCAGAGCATGACACAGATCGACAAATGCTTCATCAGCATCTGATGGCTTGATCCGGCCAGTGTCCTCACCCGTTCGCGTTGGATCCGAACTGGCAATGACCTGCTGCTGATCGGCCATGAATTTTCGAGCTGACGCTAGTTCACGTTCATTGGGTTGTCGAGCAAATGTCCTTTTCCAGGCCTGAATGATTTGAGCATCGGGATCCGCAGAACCCGCTTCCTGTTTGGCGTGGTCGGCCAGTTGTCGAGCTGCATTCAGGATCAGGCCGCTGTTCAACAGCATCAGAGCCTGTGGAGCGATCGTGGTTCGAGTTCGACATCCGCAGGAATCGTGCATATCCGGAAAATCGAAAGCGGCCATGAGCGGATATGGCAGGTTTCTTTTTGCGTAGATGTAGACGGACCGGCGCGTCCGATCGACCGGTTCGCTGACCTTCCAGTTCGCGGCCCCGGCAAAATTCGGAGGCAACTCAGGACGAACGCCCGGACCGAACATGGTGTCGTTCATCGTTCCGGCACTCATTAACCAGGCATCTCGGATACGCTCCGACGACAATCGTTGACGCGGGAAACTGGCGAGGGATGTCACAGGGGGTGGATTCATTGCGACCGAAGTCGGTTGCCCATCAGTTCTGGTGTCACCCCGTTGCTGATAAGCCGCTGACAGTACGATCAGGCGATGCAGATGCTTGGTCTGAAAGCCGCTGGCGATGAATTCTGATGTGAGCCAGTCGAGCAGTTCTGGATGAGTCGGGGGTGGCGTCAGCAATCCAAAATCGTTTGCGTTATCAACCAGACCTCGTCCGAAATGACCCTGCCAGATTCGATTCACCCAGACTCGATACGTCAGCGGATGATCGCTGGCCGTCAGCCAGCGAGCCAGTTCTGAACGGCGTCCAGACGAACGGCTGTTCGGAGCGGTAAACGCTGGTGGCTGCATCGTGACAGGTCGTCGCAGGATGACCGGGTAATGAGGGGCAAGCTCCTGCAGCGGCTTATCGTAGCTGCCGGCATCGAGCAATCGCGTGACTGGGGGATCGACAGACAGTTCTGCCACCGCCATCAAGCTTGCTTCCTGCGGAGGCTTGGGATGCCTGGCGCGAGCGTCAGCAAGTTGCTTGAGCAATTCGGTGCGACGAGTTTTCGCTTCGTCAGAGAGATGCTTGGGAAGATCGTCGTTCTTGTATTCCATCTGTCGTTCCGACCAGAACGCTAGCTGACGCTGCATCGTGGTTCGTTCTTCGGGCAGGCAGTCGATGGCGGCAAGAACATCTTCCGGGAACTTCATGCGACGGTCGCCTGCCATCTTGATCCTGGCTTCCCGTTCAATCGCATGCAGTTCATGACGAACTTCGGCAGTCTGCTGCATCCATTCCTGTCGCTGCTTCTGGTAGGTCGCTAACTGGTCGTGAGTCCCCACAGGAATCTTGTCTTCGAGCACGATCCCCGAAAAGAACGCCTGCAATTGATAGAAGTCTGTCTGAAGCAACGGATCGAACTTGTGATCGTGACACTGAGCACATCCGATCGACAGTCCCAGCACGACGGCACCGAGATTGCCAGTCAGATCGTTGAGTGCCAGTTGCCGGGCGAGATGAATGTTTGATGCATTACTCTCATCCGCCCACATGCGACAGTAACCCGTCGCAGCGAGAGCTTCCGTGTCATTGGGAAACAGTTCATCACCGGCAAGCTGTTCCTGCAGGAAACGGTCGTAGGGGACTCCAAGATTGAAGGCGCGAATGACATAGTCGCGATACTTGTAGGCCAATGGTCGGGCGGGGTCGGCGTTGAACCCTGCAGTCTCGGCAAATCGAACCAGATCGAGCCACATGCGGCCCCAGGCTTCTCCATAGTGCGGACTGGCAAGCAGCCGTTCGACGAGTCGCGGGTAGGCGTCGGGAGAATCATCAGCCAGGAATTCGGCCGCTTCTGCGGGGGTTGGCGGCAGTCCGACCAGATCGAACGTCACGCGACGCAGCAGCGTCAACTTGTCGGCAGGTACGGAGAGCCCCAGTCCATCCTTCTGAAGAGTTGCGAGGATAAACGCATCAACTTCATTCTGCGGTTGGGAACCTGCGGTTGGTCCGATGGCGGGGATGCCGGGGCGCCGGACCGGCTGGAATGCCCAATGGTTGCGTTCGACATCGGAAAACTTCGGCAAGTCATCAGCGAGACCGATTCCCTGAAGGAGAATCAGGCAGAGTCCGCAATACCAGCAGATCTTCGCAACCATCAAGAAACTCCACTGTGGGGCATTGGATCTCGCGATCCAGCCTCAGCGACGTCACGTTCGGCACAGGTGTCCGCACCTCGCCGAACCATCCGATCGAAGGTTCTTTTTCAACGGCCGTTGCACATCCTCGCTGACCTTCGCGCATCTGGAAGTATATCGGAAGTCGTCTGTTGAGCGAAACAGGTAACCTCGGGAAGAAATCTGCCGGAATGCCAGACAGATCGTCGAAATCATCCCTCAGGGTCGTCGATCAATTCCTGAAGGCGGGCAGCATGGGCAGGCACTAGTCGCGCCAGCCAGGAACTGTCAATCAGCCCAACACTCAACAAGTCCAGCAGATGAACCTGATCTTTTCGCCGAAATGAATTCAGTTTCATTCGCACAAGTGCTTCGAGCGAAACCACTTGAAAATCGTCTGCTGTGACAGCATCGGTGACATCTGCGGAAACGGTTGGATGGTCCGCACGGATTTTTTCACGAGCAAAAACCAGGTGAATTGCGTCTCGCGGGCTGGCTGATGGACCATCAAGAAAGCAATCGACTCCAAAAACGTCCTGATAGACAAATCCCGCGTTTTCCAGAGCGACCTTGATTGCGTCGAAGTCGGCGCGGTTTACAAGAATATCAACGTCCGGGGTGTTTCGAACGGCAGCTCGATCGACGCGAGCTACCCATGCGGCAACCGCATTTCCACCCGCAACCGCATACGGAATCCCAGCCTCTTGCAACGCTGACGCGGCACGATGGATGCGCGTATGAACGGCATCCACAGCTTCGACCATCCGCTTCCACGAGAAGTCTTGAAGTTCGATCGCCATTTGGTTTCCGGAGGTTGATGAGGACGCAATTGCCGCTGCATAACCGTGTTCGGAAGCCGATTAGGCATCAACGGCCCCATGTTTCGACGCGACACGGGGTGCGACCCGACCTATCCCGCCCGACGTTCTTCAACAGGGTCAATTACCTGCGATGGATGGCGTGCGGGCAGCCAGATCGGCTCAACCTTTCGCTGCTGGAACAACTGTGCGTAATGCAGGTGGCTCGTGAAGACCAGCAATTGCTGGCCTTCCTGAGTGAAGTTGATCAGCGTATCGGCTGCAGCTTCGGAGCGTTGCTGGTCGAAGTTGACGGTAACGTCGTCCAGAACCATGGGAAGTTCAATCCCGTTGTTCGAGAAAGCTTTCACCATCGCCAGTCGGATTGCCAGGAACAGTTGCTCACGTGTCCCACCGCTCAGTTTCTCGGCTGGGCGAGATTCACCTGCATCATCATCGACGTAAAGATGCTTGCGGCCGAGCGGCGTCCACAGGTGGTGGTATTTGCCCAGCGTCAATTTTTGCAGGAACGGGATTGCTGCGGCGAGCATTTCCGGCTGATTGGCCTGTTCGAATTGAGTCGCCACATCGTCGATAGCGTCGTTGGCCAGTGACGCTGCGAACCAGTTCTCCCAGGCGGAACGAAGTTGCGTTTCAACCTGTGACAGTTCGGCACGAATACGAGTACTGCTGCGATCGGCTTCGAGAGTCTTAAGCTCTTGTTTGATCGTTCCGAGTTGTTCGAAGCCTTGCTGCAGTTGCTGTTCGATCTCTTCCAGTTCACGACTGTACTGTCGAGCCATCCCTGTCACATCATTCGGATTGAACCGTAACAGTTCATCTTCAACAATCGCGACATCGGGTTCCGATTTGACGATGTGGTCCAAATCTTTCTCGGACTGCTCCAGCAGCGCTTCGACATGCTTCCGCCGCTCCATCAACTCCAATCGCTTGTCCAGTTGCGAGCGATGTGACACTCCTGCCAAAGCCAGCAAGGCGCTTTGATTTTCATAGAGTGCGTCCAGTTTGCGCTGCCAGTCGGCTGCTTCGCGGCGATACTGGATCGCCTGAAGTTTTAGTCGCTTTCGTTCCTGACTCGCTTCTCGTGCCGCTCGCAATTCACGATCCCAGGCGTCAACCAGTTCGAAGGGATTGACTGTATTCTGCTTCGGTCGCTGCATGCGGCGTCCGAGATCCTCGACCTGCTTTCGGAACCGGTCGTATGACAAGCGAATGTCCTGCGACTGATCGCGTGTTTCCAGGTGCTTGCGGCGGCGATCACGGGCGGCGGACACCTTGTTCCAATGTTCAATCGCCGAATCGGGGTCTGCGGTCTCATCCAATCCCAGATAGGCCAGCGTCTGGCACCAGCTCTTGCGAGCATTCGCGAGATCTCGCTGCTGAATTTGCAGTTTGCCCCGGAAAACACTCAATCGTCGGCGGAACTGAAGAATGCGTTGATAGTCGGTCTGCACCTGCTGCAAGCTCGCCGCGCGCTGGGTTGCTGTACCAAGCAATTCGCCATGCTGTAAGTCTTCCAACTGAAAATCGCGGCCAAACCACTCATGCAGGCCGCTCTTCTCGACATAGCTCAGGATTTGCTCCAGAAGTGTGTGGCGTTCCGTTTCATTCTTCAGACGCAGGTCACGCAGTTCAGACACCTGCTGCTGCACTTCCTGTTCGTGGTGAGTTCTGAACGCGACAGCAGTTCCCGCCGAGAAGATCGACAGAATGATGAAGATCAAACCGACGATCCAGCCGGTGGTCACGGCGGCATACAGACCAGCAACGAATAGTGCGACCCCTGCCAGGGTAAACCAGGAAAGAATGCCGTAGATCCAGTCGGGCAGTCCCGGCCGGTCGTGCAGGCGTTCCATCTGTTGATCCAGTGTGGTCGTCCGATGCTGCAGTTCCGCAGCTTCGGCATGCCAGCGACTGAGATCTGACAATTGCTTCAGACGTTCCTGAGCGATCTGCAGTGAAGAATCGAGATCTTCCGCTGCGATTCCATGCGACTGCAGTTCTGTGCGCAAGGCCATTTCACGATCGCGACAGATCGTACTGGCTCGCTTGTATCGGCGCTGGGCTCGACGCGTTTTGTTGACGATCGTCTGGTACTCGCGGGCTGCTTCAACAAATTTCGCGCGCGCTTCGGGGGTGTCCTGGACGGCATCCAGTCGCTGCAGGGACCAGTTACGACCCAGCCCCGCCAGGTGATCCACCAGTTCCTGTTCCTGCTTCGCCGCCTTGCGTTCCAGTTCTGCAATCCGGGCTTCGTAGTCCTTGGTGAGGACTCGCTGTTCCGTCAGCATCTGTACTGCACCCGAGAACCGCCGAATCTCAGGGTTGATGCGAATTCCAGACAGCTTTTCATTGACCTGTGCGAGATCGTTCAGCAGTCCCTCGCGCGTCTTCGTTGCGGTTGAAATCTCCTGATCCAGCCGCTCAAGACGCTGGACGCCGTCAGCGGGAAACGCACTGAAATCGGGCAATGAATTGAGTTCGTGTCGGCATTCCCGGCAGCGGTGCCACGGGGGATGAACTCGTTCCATAAAACTCAAGCCGCGCAAATTCGCCTGGAGCTGAGACTGACGCTCACGCCGCTTCAGAATTCGATCGTCCAGTTCCAGCTTCTTGCGATGCAGTTCCCGGTAACGATCACGCTGGCGCACACTTCCTGACAATTGCCGCGACAGTTCTTCCTGACGCTTCAACAATGCGGGAAGGACCGCCTTGGGTTGTTCGGAAGTGACCAGGCGCTGAAACTCTTTTTCAATACGGTTGGGAAGGTCCATCAGCAAGCGGCCCTGGGGGCCCAGCGTCATTCCATACAAATGTTCGGCGACCTGATCAGCGTTCAGAGTGGCAAATTGTTGAAGCTCGGGCAGTCCGACGGCGAAGACAGATTCGAACAGCTTTTCGTCGGTTGACGAGAGCAGATCTTCCATGAAGGCGGTCGTCGATTCACCCGCTGGAATCCCTTCGACCGAAAGCAATCCCGAATCATCACCATATGCGGTGCGACGGATTTCGTACGGACGACCCCGATGTTCCACTCGCAGCAGGCCTGAACGAGGCTCGCGGCGATTACGCTTCTTGGGATTCGGCACTTCTTCATCGTGGAATCCATAGAGGACTCCGCGGATGAATCGCAGCAGCGTTGTTTTGCCAGCTTCGTTTGGTCCGTAGAACACCGTCAGTCCCGAGCGATGCAAGGGCTGCTTGAAGTCCTGCCAGACACCAAATCGTTCAATTTCAATCCCGGTGATCCGCATCGGGAAACCCCACTCGTGAATTGTTCAGTGGCTGCGATTTGCTGGTTCAATCAGGAACCATTTCGCCGCCGTCACTCGTCGCTAGTTCTCTTGCTTTGAATCAATCTCAACGTTTGCCAATTGCCGTGAACCATTGCCATCCCAACTGCTGAGCCCGTTCCGCGATCACTTCGGGAGCAACGGTGTCGGCCCATTGTTCCCAGTGGCTCGACTTCAGAGCTTCACCTAAACGAGCATCAGCCAGCCACTTGTTCATCGAAGCACGTTCGACAGGTGAACGTCGATCCAGTGCCAGCAGAAATTCTGTCAGCAGTTCGCGATGAGCCGCTTCGATGAGCGACAAATCAGGATCGAGTGGCTGAATCTGGTGAATGTATCGCAGCCCCTTAGGTTGATCTGTCAGCTCAGTCAGACTGCTCGCCAGTTCCTGGATGGCGGATTCCATTTCCCAGCCACGTGTTTCGCCTGTCGTTCGATCCAGCTTCCAGTGAATGATTCGCATCAATTCACCCGGTGGTGACGACAATCGTTCGACGGCTGCCATCATTCGTTCCAGTAGATCGTCGCGACTGGCAACTCGATCCAGCGACTGCGTAATCCGTTCCCAGCGAACCGGACTGAGCGTGATTTGCGATTGCTTGACCCGGCGCTGGGCGTCGACTTCCAGATACGTGGCTCCACGTGGCCCCGATTCTTCGATCGACAATCCTTGCGGCCCAGCCTGTGCGTTGATCGTACCATCGGTCAGCGGCAGGTTGGCTGCGATGTCGTCACCTGCAGGGCAGGCGAGCCAGTCGAGTGCCGCGAAGCGTGACAGGTTCCGCGTCGATTCGCGCATTGGGGTTGCCAACCCGACGACAAACGGGTGGTCGGTCGGATTGGCAGCTCGAGATGCAAAGATGTTTTCCAGTTCATGGGGTTCGACCGCTGTTTCCGATGTGACGGGAACCAGCGTGGCAAGAAGCCGCCCGCGATCCATCAAATCAATCGGCGAATCATCCGCCGTCGCCAGAATGGTGACATTCTCGGGAAGTGAGGGCAGATCATGCCAGGCTCCCGCAGGATCGAGACGACCGGGGGTCACGAACACAGGAATAGACCGTTCATTCAGTCGTTCAAACGCGGTTCGCAAGGCGACTTCTGCAGACAGGCTGGCGACGGAAGCATCGAAGCTGTTACCCGTAATCAGCAGAGCATCGATGTCGCGTTCAATGGCAACGCTGACAAGGCGATCAAAGGCGGTGAAGGTTGCGGATTCCAGCAGATCGCGCACATCATCGGACCAGGTGCCGAACTGCTGTAGCGGGCAATCCAGCCGCAAGTTCGCGGCATGCAACAGGCGAAGTGGCTTCGCAGCCATGAAGGCATCCTTTCCGATTCACGGACTCCCATTCTCGCGTCACTCGTTCAATTGCGAATGTTGACGCAGAGACAATTCAACTCAAACGTACTGTCTCGGGAAACGAGCTGTCATCATCCGACTCGCCTTCCGTCTTGGAAGAGCGAATGGGAATCTGCCAGATCCAGCTTCCTCGCAATGGTGATTCAGCACACTTGCCGCCGCACGGTCCCTGCGCGGAGCCGCATTAGTGTACAGCGTTGACAAGCTCCAGAAAACCCCGAACCTGCCCATTCTCGTCAGTTCGACATCAGACGACTCCCCCGACCTTCGTCGGGGAATCATGCAAAACTGGCTTGCAGCGCCGTGTTCAGGGGCTCAGCCATCGGTGACTGGAAGATCGCTGTCGGATTTCAAAGCTTCTGAAACCAGCCGTGTTCGGGACTCGGGAACGGTCCCATCTGTTGTGATCCGGATCGGCAGTTCCACCACGAAAACGCTGCCCTTACCGAATTCGCTCTGCAGGCGGATTTCTCCTCCCAGCAACTTCGCGAGTTCCTTGGTGATCGATAGCCCCAGCCCGGTTCCTTCGTATTCTCGAGTCAACGTTTCCCGCTGTCCCGGAACAGCGGCACCCTGACGGAATTTTTCGAAAATCCGCTCCTGATCCTCCAGCGGAATCCCGATGCCGGTATCTGTGACAGTCAGCGTAAACCGTGTCTCATTAAACGGTTCCGCTCGCACGCGGACTCGGCCACCCTCGGGCGTGAACTTGATGGCGTTCGACAGGAGATTGCTCAGGATCTGTTGCAGCTTCCCGAGATCTTGCGAAAGCACAGGCAGTTCCGGATCAACATCCAGGCCGAGATCCAGGTTCTTTTTCTCGGCCAGCGGGAGCATTGCACCGACGGATCGTTCGACCAGATCGGCGATCAGGAACTCCGTCGGATGAATCTCCATCTTGCCGCTTTCGATCTTGGCCAGATCGAGAACGTCGTTGATCAGGTTCAGCAGCGTTCGTCCCGACGACTGGATGTGTCCGACATAGCGGCGCTGCTTGTCGTTCAGGTTGCCGGGATTAGAAAGCAGCACATCGCTGAAGCCTAGGATCGAATTCAGCGGAGTCCGCAATTCGTGACTCATCGTCGCCAGGAATTCGTTTTTGAGATTATTCATCTCGTACAACCGCAGGTTGACCTGTGCCAGTTCATCGACCTTGGCTTCGAAACCGCGATTCAGCTTCTGCAAGTCTTCCTGGACCGTGGTCAGGTGTCGCAACATGCGGTTGAAGGCCTGGCTGAGTTCTTCGAATTCGTCGCCTGTTCGAATATCAGCGCGCTGATCCAGATCCCCGCGTGTAATGGCATCACTGACTTCTTTCAGGTGCAGAACTGGCTTGACGATCACATAGCGGACGATCGCATACGCCGCCAGCATTGCCAGGAATGCCGTGACGATGGCGGTCGACAACAGGATGGCGTTGTTCCAGGCGAGGGATTTGTAGGTCTTGTCGAGCGGATACGAGATCTTTGCGATCCCGAGTCGATCACCGATCTGCAGTTTTTCGTTTTCGTTGTGCCGCTTATGGCATTCCAGGCACGAATCGCTCGCCAGGACTTCTTTGTAAAAGCGGAAGACTTCCCGGTTCTTATCCCCCAGTTCGAATTCCTTTTCCCCGGCCGAAATCCGTTGAATGGCGACGTAGTCGTATTCCTCAATTGGCTTGGAGGAATTGGAAGTTTTGTGATTGCCCGTACTGAGCAGCGCCCACTTGATCGCCTGCAGGTCATCCGGCTTCAAATCCTTCGACATCCGTTCGATGTGCGGTTCCAGATGATTATCGCGTTCGAAATGAAGAGCATGTTTTTCGAGGATCACGCGCGCCACGAGTGATCGAGCCACTTCGGAATTCTGCACAACCACCAGTTGCTGAGTTTGCCGTGCGTAGAAATAGAAGCTGCCCGAGATCAGCAGCAGCAGGCCGCCGCCGAACAGCAACCGGCACTTTCGCTCCAGACTCGTTTCACCGAGAAGGCGTTTAATCGTGCGATACGACATACGGGGCGACTGGCTCCGAAGTGAGGCGTCATGGTCTATCGGGCGGCATTAGTTCCTGGACAGTGAGCCGGTCCTATGGCAAGGCATCGCACAGGCTGAGAGCCAGTACGGGAAACGCGGTTCCGCTGTAGGTGATGAAATGCCAACTGTCCGTGTTCAATGATTTTGTCCACCAGCGCCCCGAAACTCGCTGATTCGACTTGATCCAGGTAATTGCCTTCTGCAGTCGCGGGTCATTCGCCGGAACACCCGATTCACGAAGGACAATGACCGCCAGACCTGTCTGATGGCCGTCGCTGGCAGGGTTGGCTTTGTCAGGTTCGGCATTCAGGCGATCGGCCCGGTTCCCTTTTCCCCAGGCATTGGGAGCAGCAAATGTTCGAATCGACCAGCCACCATCTTCGCGCTGATGCTTCCAGACCATTTCGATGAGTGCATTCTTCTGTTCGACCGAGATCAGGTCCGGCATCCGGGCAGCCGTCCACAGCAGCAGAATGCGACTGTAATCATGCGGCGGATTCTCCGTCCGCAGATACTTCTTCAGAGACTCCACTCGGGCCAGCAGCTTTTCGTCTTTCAGATTCTTCAACCAGTCCGGTGCCGCAGCGACCGCCATCGCAGCGACGGTCGCTTCGTGGAATGCATCCGATTCATACGGAGGCCAGCAGTCCAGGGTTCCCCATGTTCCCTGATTATTCTGAATCGAAAACATCAGGTTGAGTGCCTTGTCCGTTTCAGGAGACAACTGACGGGTCACATGCTTGTCCCACTCGGCCAGTCCGGCTGCGGCGTAGATGACTTGAGCGGGCCGAGTCGACTGCTTCAGCTTGTCGATTTCAATTGCTTCCAGTTGCTTAAGAGCATCGACAAAGAACTGACGGTTCGCATCGGACGGCTTGCCAAGTTTTTCACTGAGCGCTGGACGAATGGTCATGTAAATCCCATTCGTGTGGCACGTCACACACTTGCGCTGTGTGTTCCAGGCTTGTGAGCCATGTTCCAGATAGTCGAGTGCCAGTGGAATCGAGATCTTTTCCAGCTTTGCTTCGTCAGCAGTCGCAGCGGGAATCTTGATGCTTCCGACTTCATACTGCGGATTGGGTTCAGCCGCGCACGTCCACTGGCTGCTGAAACAGATCGAGACAGCAACCGCGATGCAGTGAACTCGATTCATCGGGAAATCTCCTGGCGGGTGAAACGGGGGAGGCTGGATGAAATCTGACCAAGGCCAATCTCCATTGTGCGAAATCGGCGGTCATTGGTCGAGTCATAAGCCGAAGTCCAGTGTGGGTCGCACTTCCGTGTCGCGTCGGAATATTGGGAGACGCTGGAGTATGATGCCTCCGAGACGCCACACTTAATCTGGACTCGCTCCAGAGATGCACGATTCAGTGCATGCCAGGGAAACTTGCGAGGAAAGCTATCGTTCGAAAAACGCCCGTGGTGTCACGGGCGCATTTTGGCAACGGGGAAAAACACCAAGCTCAACACGGCAATACTATTTCGTACCGCCTGTATAGCGATCGCCGCGTACAACCTCGACATCGCTGGTCCAGGCAATGCATGCAAAGTGATCGAAGTAATTCTTCGATACGAAAGTCAGGATGTCGGTGGCGACTTTTTCCGAACAGATTAATTCAACTTCCACATTGCTGGTGAACTGGTCGCTACGCGCACCACGAGATCCGTACCCTTCAGCCTGACGGAAGGTGTACCCGGTCGCACCCAATTCGATAACTTTTTTCAACAGCGCTTGTTTCAGGGAATCCTCAGCGACAATCGTGATCTTTTTTAATTTATGCAACTGCATGAGACGCCCCGTAAATTTATGCCAAAAATTGCTGGTCGCTCATTCGAAGAACCATTGAGCGGAACGGATAACGGATTAAATGCATCACGATCGCAAACGTCAAGTTGCTATTTGGCACCAATCGTTTGAGCCATCCAGTAATAGATGGGCATGCCCAATGCAATGTTGAAGGGGAACGTTATTGCGAGCGCCGCAGTCATCGATAACGTAGGATTTGCTTCTGGCAACGTTAAACGAACGGCAGGCGGTGCCGCAATGTACGAGGCGCTGGAGACAATCGCTGCAAGTACAGTACAACCACCGAGATTCATGCCGGCCATGTAACCAAACCAGGCACCAAGGAACCCATGGAACAGTGGAACGATTATCCCGAACGCAATCAGGAATGGCCCGACCTTGATCAGGTCCACCAGGCGTTCACCGGTAACGAGTCCCATTTCCAGGAGAAAAATACAGAGAGCACCGCGGAAGATCATGTTCTTGTTGTAAAAGAAATCTTCAAACGGCTTGAATTTCGCTTCAGGCATCGTGAATGTCGCGATGAATCCGATGACCAGCAGGCCAACCATCAGCATGAGCGACTGTCCCGTGATGACTTCGTGCAGCGCCTCCCACAGATTGCCGCCTGGCTGTTTATGAGCATCGTCTTTGTCATCCGTTGCGTTTTTTGCAGCGGCTTCCGCCTGCTTCTGCATTCCCAAAGCAACTGCACCAATGACCAGTGCGATTGCAATGCCTGGACATTCCAGGATCGTTACCAAAGTCGGCAAATAGCCATCCGGCTTATGACCCCTGTCATTCGCAAATCCATCTGCGACGATGTACGTCACCGCTGATGTGGAACCATAGTGTGCTGCGATCCCGGCGGCGTCGGCAATTCGTAATCGCCCGACATAACGCAATACCGAGTAAGCGATGATTGGAGTCAAACAACCGAGGAACAAAGTGGCGAGTGCGGGTTTCCAAATTGTCGAAATCCCGTGGGCCTGGAATTCGTGTGCGAGCTCATGGCCACCGATGATTCCAATCGACATCAGCAGATAGATCGAAATTGAATAGTACAATTCTTTGGGAATCTTGATCCCACCATGAATCAACTTGGAGAAGATTCCCAAAGCAAAACACATCGGAATCGGAGTCAACAAGTTTTCACAAAGCGATTTCAGCATTAAACGATCACCTCAACTGATTTTTGTGTAGTTGCATGCGTTTTTGCCACGGCCAATCCAACGCGAGGGAGTTGACTGCCTCATTCGTAACGCTGTTCAAAAAACGCAAGATCGAGCTCGCATCTTGGACATTCTCTGAATTCGTAAAAACCAAGATTTCAGGGAATGACTGGAATTCAGCCAACAGAAGGTTAGCGACTTCCCTGAGTTCACTCTATGACGGTCTGTGAAGATAAAGGACTTGTCAGGTAGCTCTACGCGGAATTGTCTATTGTACCAACTGGCGCGTGCTTTCATCTGCGGCCCCTGTCGAGGCGGTGAAAAGCCACGGCAAGCACATTTTTTTGTGATCACGATTCCCTGCGATCATAGGGTACGACAGCTTCGGCGAACTGGCTTTAAGACAAGTCGAAAGCCGCTTTTGTCACACATGATGGGTGCGTGACGCCTATGTGGAATCCCGAAGATCCACACGTCGGCGTAGTACAGCTTCACCAAGAATGAAGGTGACGATTAGCGATCATTCATGCAAAGCCGACGATTCGAACTTGGGGCGGAGTTGTGGTCTACCCTTCGCCGATCATCGCCAAGAATTCATCTTCACTCAGAATCTGCACTCCCAGTGATTGAGCTTTTTCCAGTTTACTGCCAGCATCGGTCCCAGCGATCAGGAAA
This sequence comes from uncultured Schlesneria sp., assembly GCA_963977965.1. GTDB lineage: Bacteria > Planctomycetota > Planctomycetia > Planctomycetales > Planctomycetaceae > Schlesneria. The sequence continues at coordinate 34,542 of CAXBSB010000014.1, read as the reverse complement.
TCTGTGTTTTTCGAGACACTGCCAGACGGGCGTCCGCCGTGTTTCTGGATCATCGCGTGGATTTCATCCCGTTTGAATTTCGCCAGCGTTCCGGTCACCACCAGCGTCTTTCCAGATAACAGGCCTGATGTCAGCCGGGCTGCAGCCGCTTCTGCTTCGGCCTTGCTTCCCATGTTCAGGCCGAGCTGCTTCAGATCTGCGACGATCTGCCGTCCGAATTCGCTCGCAAAAAACGCATGAACTGATTTCGCGATCACATCGCCAATCTCTTCCACTTCAGCAAGCTGAGATTCTGTAGCCTCCATGATGGCGTCCATCGATCCAAACCGGTCGGCCAGTAATTGGGCCGTGCGAGTTCCGACGTGGCGCAAATTGAGTGCTGTCAGCAGTCGCCACAACGGTCGTTGGCGCGAAGCCTGAACACCTGCCAGAAGGTTGTCGACAGACTTCTCACCCAGCCGCTCAAGCTTCAACATTTCACTGCGACGTGACTGGAGTCGATAGATATCCGCGAAACTGTTCAGCAACTGGTTCTCGGTCAGTTGTTCGATCAGTTTTGTTCCCAACCCTTCGATGTCCATAGCAGCACGTGAAGCAAAGTAACGAAGTGCTTCGCGCAGTTGTGCCGGACATGTCGGATTCGGACAGCGGATGTAGACTCCTCCTTCATCCTGTTCGACATGCGTCTTGCATTCCGGGCATTCGGTCGGGAACTGAAATGGCTTTTCTGTTCCGTCGCGGCGATGTGCTTCCACACGAACCACGTGTGGGATAATCTTGCCCGCCTTTTCGACGATGACCCAGTCGCCAATCTGAATTCCCAATCGGTCGATTTCATCCTTGTTATGCAGGCTGGCTCGTGAAACTGTGGTCCCGGCGATTTCAACGGGTTGAAGGTTTGCTACGGGGGTCAATGTGCCGGTCTTGCCGACTTGAACAGTGATGTCGGCCACGCGCGTTTCTGCTTCATACTTTTCCCATTTGAACGCGACAACCCATCGTGGGGCCTTGCTGGTCGAACCGAGTTCCTGACGCAGCGCCAGGTCATTGACTTTCAACACCAGGCCATCGACTTCAAAGTCGAGCGTATGCAGGTCCTGCATCAGTGTCTGACAATACTCGACGGCCGCTTCGAAACTCGACAGCACTGCCGTTCGCGGAACAGTGGGAATTCCCAGTTGTTCGATCCGCTTGAGAAACTCGCCATGAGTTGTAAACGTGGCTCCTTCCAGGCTGCCGACGCTATGGGCGAAGAATCGAATCCGACGTTCGGCACACTGAGTCGGATCGAGCAGCTTGATACCGCCCGCCGTGGCATTGCGTGAGTTCTTCAATGGCTCTTCACCGCGTTCCGCAGAAGCAAGCTGCAACTTTGCGAAATCGCTGTTCGAGATATAGGCTTCACCCCGCACTTCCAGAACCGAAGGGATCGCATTGTCTGCGTCATCAAACAGCGACTGGCGAGTTCCCTTTTTGGATTCCGTCTCAGGAACACTCAAATCCTGTAACTGCAGCGGGACGCCTCCCATCGTGCGGGCATTGTGAGTGACATCGTCACCGCGCCGGCCATCACCACGAGTTACAGCGCGAACCAGCTTTCCATTCTCGTAGATCAACGACAGAGCAACACCATCAACCTTGTATTCCACCAGCCATTCGCAAGGCTTGCCTCCGAGCAGTTTGGAGACTCGTTGTCCGAATTCTGCGAGTTCTGTTTCGTTGTAGACATTATCGATCGACAACATGGGAACGCGATGCTCGACCGTGACGAATCCGGCGATCGGTGCTCCGCCGACTTTGCGAGTCGGGCTTTCGTCAGAGTCGAATTCAGGATGTGCAGCTTCCAGTTCCTTGAGCTGCCGCATCATCTTGTCGTACTCGAGATCTGTGATCTCCGGCGTGGCATGAACGTAATAAAGGGCATCGTGCCTTCGGATCGAGGCTCGCAACGATTCAATCTGTTCACGGACGGAGTTGGTCATGGAGATCCCACCGCAGAATGGCGAAATGAGTGCCGAATGTCGTCGACATCATGAACGAGACGATGTCATCTCGCAATCGTTTGCTGCCACGTGCGGGGCTGGGTGTACCGTTTGTCGTAGCCGAAGTCGTAAGACTTCGGTTCTTCGTTACGGGTCACTGCGTCCGAACTCTCACGAACTCGGCTCTTTCTCGCTCCACGCAGGCACAGCTTTGGAGTTAGTTAGAACGCATCCCGTTTAATTAATTAAGCGTGGCGTCGCGCGGGCATCAAACGGCCGCATCTATCTCATGTTTCGATGCGACACGGAAGTGCGACCCGCACTAATGATGGTGATGATGCGGCTTTTCGATCGTTGTCGAGACCGGGGCTCGTGATTCGCGTTCGTGCAGAAGCTCTTCGACGGCACGATGGCGCGATTCGACGCCCGGTTGCGGATAGACCCCGCCCGCCAGAATCAGTGCTGCCAGCAACAGAACGGCAAACCGTTCCCGCGTGCGAATCTGCAGGGAAACGGCCGATGTATACTGAGTTCCCGTGAAAAGGATGAAGTACGTTTTCACCAGGGCAACACCATTCAGCGCCCCGGCTATGACGACCGCAATTCCGATATACGGATACGCTTCGACTGCACCGTCAACCAGCAGTTCCGTTCCAATGAAGCCGACCGTACCAGGGAACCCGACACTTGCCAGCCCCGTCAGGATATAGCAGATCGCCAGTTCGGGGGCATGTTCATAAAGACCGTGAAAGTGAGTCAGCGACAATCGCCCGCGCCGAGCTTCCAGCGCTCGCAGCGTTAATCCGAATCCTCCGAGTGCCATGCCGACTGACAACCACAGGCACAGCGCACCCGTCAGGGCCATCGGAGTGACAATTTCCAGACCGACGAGAACCAGGGCTGAGTGACTGAGGAACAGGTAGCAGAACAACCGTCGAGCTTCGATCTGAATCAGTGCCATGCCCGATGCATAGACAGCAGTGAACAGGGATGCCATTCCGATACTTCGCAGCATCCAGTCGGGAGCAATCGGCATCACGAGCCGAACTGCCGCATACGCACCGGCAATCGGTGTCACGAACAGCAGTGCTGTTCCCAGCGATGCATGCTCAAACAGATCGGTCATCCAGCAATGGAACGGCGCAATCCCGCTTCGAATCAGGATCGCTCCCAGCAGAGGGATCACGACCCACAGAGTATGAATTCGGTCCGTCCCTTCAATTTCCGCAAATGTCCAGCCGACGATCAGCAAGAGTACGAAGATCATCATGTGGATGACGTACACATGCGTCGGCTTGCCTCGTTCACGTAATTCGAGAAACGGGGGAACGGTACCTATTGCCAGCAGGCCGATGATTCCCCAGGGTTCCTTGCAACTGTACATCGCCAGGATGATCGCTTCTGAAACCAGATTCCACGTAAACGAGAATCGTCGAATCTTCGTATGCAATGTGGCGAGGATCACAAGAAAATAGAGGAGCGCCGCCAAGGGCAGCAACGGGGCACTCAATTCATCCATGATCAGCAGTTCGCGCCCCGCCAGATGATACAACAGGTGCAGTGAGTCGTCGGCCTGCTTGGCGTCCAGAAAATCAAAGTCGAGCCAGGCCCCAGTCGTGGCAATCAATGCCAGTCCCGAACAAAGCAACGCACGGTTGCGTGCAATGTGCGGAACCTTGACCCGACTGACCCAGACGGCACCAAACAGGCAGACGAGGATGGAGAGTTCCAGCCAGGGTAAGTGCAACTCTGTCATAGGAATTCTTCCAGAGAGCCGGGGTTATTATCGACTTCATCCGACTCGCGAGACTTACCCCCTGAAAGGTAGTCCGTCCAGCACCGCTCCATGCGATCACAAAAACGGAAAACGGCAACAAACGGAGCCACAAAGTAATCGTCGATCATGGCGTCCAGGTAACCTCGCTCGATAGCGAATCGATAGAGCCAGATCTGCAGCGAGTGTGGCAGCAGCGAACGCCACAGACTTGTGGATTTCGGCAGCCGCCCACCGATCGCGTTTTCCAACAGACGTCTGTCCTGCAGCAGCGTCGGAGCTCGCACGAATTGCAGGGTTCGAAGGCAGCCGTTTCCGAGAATGTGGAACAGCGGAATGTATCTCAGCCCGAATCCTATCTCAGCCACAATCAACGCGACTTGAGTCAGCGACGCAAAGCAGATAGCAGACTTGATGTCTGTCTGAACTCGGCCGGCAATCGTTGCGTAGACCGCTGTCGACAGGCCCAGTGTGATAATCAAACCGCACAGAAGCGGTGATTTCTCCAGAATCGGACTGATGCGCAGTAGAAGAAATGCACCTAAATGCACGGAGAGAGCTCCATAGAACACGGCACTGGACGGAGTCGGGCCTTCCATGGCTCGTGGCAACCAGCCCGAAAATGGAATCAAAGCCGATTTACCGGCAGCCGCCAGTAGCATCAAGAGTCCGACGACCAATGCCTCGTGATTGGAAACCTGTGTCGTTCCATACGGCCATGATTCCGAACCCAGAACCTTTTCGAAGTCGGTGTGGCCGAAATGGTGCAAGGTCAGGGCGGCGATCAGCAGTGCCGCATCGGAAACACGGTAAACACACCAGACTCGCAGACCATTCCGAACCGGGGACGGTCGTTCGTGGAAAAAGGCGACCAGCAATGCCGATGAAAGCCCGACCAACTCCCAGCCTGCGAACAGGGTTTCTACCGTGCCAGCCAGCGAGGTGACTGTCATTCCCAGAAGGAACACGGCATTGAGCACGAAGAATCGGTTGTAGCCCGGTTCACGATGCATGTATCGACTGGCAAAGGCAAAAATTGTTCCACACAGGACGAACGACAGGATGATGAAGGGGATCGACAAGCGATCATAGATCAGTTTGAAATGGAATTCGTATTCCGGGATGTGGACCCATTTCCCCCCTTCGATCGTGACGTGAGGGTTGCTCATGGGGAGCATCAGGGCGAGCATCAGAATCGACGATGTGAGACCGACGATCATCGCGGTCTTCAGAAATCCGTTGATGACTTCTTCGGGCAATCGCCGACCGAGGAGCGAAGTGAGTCCCAGCACGCACAGCAAAACAATCGGACAGATGACAATGCACCATCCCAGTGCTGTCACCAGTTGTTCGACACTCGGCATAGCGGAACGTGCTCCGTTCGATTCGAACAATCACCCGGGGCCAGCCGAGTTTCCCCGAAGCCCGATTTCGCAAAAAGTCTCGATTTGGATAAAGTTCAATTCCGCGCTGAATCGCATTTATCCAGAAAGCGTTGTTCTACGTCCTACAGGGCGGTTGAGGGAAGCCCCTTAGATTACAACCTGTTCAGAATCACCGTTTTCTCAAAACAGACCGCCAGCCCGGCGAAACGCCACGGCGCAATTTCCGTTCAGGATCGGGCTGTCTGCTCATCATAAATGCGAGCGATATCTTCGACCGTCACGGTGATTTCGCGAATGAAACCGGTGTGGGACCGATAGTAAGCGACTTTCGCCGCCTTTTCGGGGGACTGATGAACGGTTCGAGCCAGCAGGGCCTGATCTTCCGGAGACAATTTCCCCACCGCCGAATCCCATAACGTACGGGTTTCCATCACGAGCGAATCGACACGCATATCGAATTTGTTGTAGTCGGCCATCGGGATTTACTGTTCAAACTCAAGAAAAATACCACTCGCCAGTGGCAGAACAGCCTGCCAGTTCTGCTGTTATGCTAGCCGGGGAGAAACGCCGAGGCAATCGATCCTCGTTTCTGTGTTTTTTGGTGACCCATCGTTACTTGTATCTTTGTCTGTCGGTTGGGTGGCGATATCGCATTCATCGGCTGTTTACGGGCTGAAGGTCCGCGAGAACAAAGCACAGGGCTTGAGCCCTGTGGAGCCGGGTACCGCAGAGTATGCGACCCGAAAGGTCGCGAGAAATTCAGTCGAAGCGATCAACTCTGATCGGGCGCGTCTCGCGACCTTTCAGGTCGCACATATTTGTTTTCCTTACGTTCACAGGGCTCAAGCCCTGTGCTTTGTTCTCGTGGGCATTTAGCCCACAGGAATTGACACGTTTCGAAAAGGCGACGTGCCACCGAGTCAATAACGGCATTTTCGAAGTAGGATGGGACCAGCGGCACATCGTCACGCGGACCCACCAGTAGTTCTCGTCGTTGCCTTAAATTGGGCAGGCGCCATCGATGACGGGGCGGTCAGCAATCGCGCCCCGTCACTCAGTTTCATGTCACGCGTGGCCGCCGCCACCGCCCGACAGGTTCCCCTTCGGTGGATGGAAGAACAGCAGCAACAGGAGCGCAGCTCCCAGTGCGGCACCGGATGGATAGAGCAGCAGAGTCTTATACTCAACAACATCACCGGTCGTGTACTGCTTCTGCAGGTATGGCCAGATGTACCGGCTGGCGATCGGCCCCAGTCCCAGGATCAGAAAGTTAAACAGCCCCTGGGCACTGGTTCGAGCATCTTTCGGGAAGACTTCATCAACCAGAATGTACAACGTCGCGAAGAAGAACGCGTAGCAGACACCGTGCAGGATATTGACCGCGACGGCGCAATAGGGGTTCGGGACGAGCGCAAACACAGCAAAACGAACGGTATGGCCCAGGATCCCAATGATCATGGTGTAACGCCAGCCCAGGTTCTTCAGCACGAATCCCAGGAACGCCATCGTGCCGATTTCTGCAATCTGGCCAACGCTCATCGCTGGCTGAATCCAGTTGGAAGGGACCCCGACCTTTTCCAGATACGTAAACGCGAAAAAGAAGAAGCCGTCATGAATCGTGGCATCGATGAACGTGACCACGAACAGCACCAGCAGGAACGGATGCTTGAGCAGTTTCATCGCTTCGAGCCAGGCGAGTGAGTTTTCATTTTCCTTGGCTGGCTTCGGAGGAATGTGCGGCAGCGTCAGACTCAAAGCCGCCAGCAGCAATGACGCAATCCCGGCGGTCAGGAACGCAGCACATTTACCGCGATTCAATGCATCCCCGGACAAGCTGGTTCCCAGAGCGGCACCAAGCCATTTCACAAACCCACCAGCCGCTTCCATCGTCGGAATCTTTGCCCAGTCGGCGAGAATGAAAATGAATGGCCAGCTTGCGGCAATCCAGCCGATCGTACCCCACAACCGGACAGGGCCGAATTCCTTCTGGGGGTCGGTCATGCTCGCAAACGCAATGGTGTTCGTGACGGAAATCGTCGGCACGTAAAACAGACAGTGCACGGCCATGCAGGCGAAGAACAACCAGTAGTTGTCGGCCATCGCATTACCGCTGAACTTCATCCACGAAAGAGCTCCAAAGCCCAGCATCGACAGTCCACCCAGCAGGTGACTGAACGCCAGAAACCGCTCGGCCGAGAAATTCCGGTCCACGAACTGGTTTCCGAAGAACATCGCAATGATCGCCGAAATCGGGAAGGCGATGTTCAGCCCGAACTGCTGTGACTCATTAAAACCAAGAGCTCCCGCGCCGAAAAAACCGAAGCTTGGCGGTAACCAGGCCCCCCAGATGAAAAACTGAAGGAACATCATGGCATACAGCTTGTAAGTCACTGACCGCTGCATCGGGCGAGCCCCCTGTTTGGGTGTATCGTATTGCGGAAGAATCAAATCAGAACAAGATGATGACTTGGCCAGCCGGTTCCAGCAAGGGAAGCGAGAACGCCGTCAAAAAAACATCACCCAGTCCTGCAGCGCAGCACTGGGTGAGAGATCACAGCAACCAGATTTTTCAGGCTTCGGCGGCGGGTTGAGCAGCAGCGGGGGCCGCCGTCGCAGCAAGGGTGTACATCGGATTGCTGCCGAATTTCTGGCTGCACTTGGGGCATTTTGCTTTCGCGATCCCCTTGCCATTCAGCCCGCCGATTTTCTCTTTCTTGCGAGCCTCTTCACTGACAATCAGCCCGCAGCCGGAACACTTCCATCCGCTGATTTCCAGCTTCAGATGCGGATCTTTCTCGTAGTATTCCAGCAACTGCAACGACTGAACAGGAGCTTCCGAATAGTGGCACTTGAAGGTTTCGAAGTATTCGGTCATCGGGATTTCTGAGTTCCCTCCGAATCCTTCGATTCCGCACACCGTCTGCAGGGCCAATGAAAACGCCCGGAATTCGGATAACGAGAACGACAGGTACTGAGTACTCTTGTCATCCGCGTTTCGTGGAAGTCGAACAGCGATTCTGCCGGTTCCGAAGACGGGAATATTGCCGAACATCGATTCGACGCCGACGGGGACCGGTTGAGCAAGCACCAGTTGTGAAAACGTGTCAGCCGGGATGATTCGCTTTGCCGCTGCAGTCAGTCCATCTGGAGCCGCACTGGCGTTATTGAAGTATTCCAGCATCGCGGTTCGGACCGCTGGCTTCTTCTTCGCGTTACTTCCGAAGAGTCCCCCTGCTGCGACCAGAGTGACCACGAGGATCTCGCCGTTGCTGAAACCGACGTCGACGGCCTGGAAATCGTTCAGCAGGCTGTCTGCCTTGATTTTCAGCTTTTCGGGAACGACCTGATGCAGATGCACATCATCCAGCCAGCGGGCATATCGACCGGTCGGCGCTGCCGCGGCACCTGAAACTGCACTGATTTCGATATCGGTCTTTTTCTTGGCCTTGGGCGACGACTTCTGGGGAACGATGAAAGCTGAGGCACACTTGGGGCACTTCCCGGATTTGCCACGGAATCGTTCGCGAACTCGAATGCGGTGGCCCTGGGGGCAGAAGACAACGAACGTGTCCTTGCTCTTGACCCCCTTGCGCGCCTTCTGAATTTCTGCTTCTTCGTCGGCGGCGATCTTCAACAACTCGTCTTCAGGCGACACCTTGGCCGCTTCCTTCGCGGGCGCTTCGTCCAGCGATTCGATCGGAGCCGGTGCTTCTGATTCTTCCGGCATCGACGACATCAGCGGGATCGTGTCGATTTCCTGCGGCGGAGTCGAAGTGCGACCCGGAGCCTCTGCAATGGGTGCCAACGCGAAGGTCGAAGATTCCGTGGCTGAGCTTCCGCCATCGGAGCGAAGCTGAAACGTGTCTGACAAATCGAATGCGGAATCATCCGATTCCGACATTTGAACTTCGTCTGACAATTCGAAATCATCCGCATCGTCTTCTTCGAGTCCCATCGGCAGCATATCGGCCGAGGAATCGTTGCGACGGGTCATGGAATCCACTTCGGTGACGGATGACGCATCGAGTTCGGGAAGGTCGAACTGTTGTGCCTGAGTGTTGCTGGACGATTCCATCCGCTGCCGATACGAAGCTTCGATTTCGGCTCGCATGAAGGTTCCGCAGTTCCAGCAGCGGACCAGACCCTTACGGCAGGTTTCGCCGCAGGAAGAGCAGATATCCATGTCGGAGTCGACGGCCTGGTCTGTCGGCAGAACCTGCAGTTTCGAGGCTTCCAGCTGAGCCGCGTTCAGGACGTGGCCGCAGGCATGGCATTCTGCCGTATCTTCCAGAAGAAACGTGCTGCAAGCCGGGCAATTGATGATCTGGATGGCCATGACGCAAACAACCCCGAAGATTCGTGAGACGGAGAAGAATTGGGAGCCGACCGATGTTCTTGGACATGAAACGAGATCAACAGGCAATTATGCCAGTCCATCACATCGACTAAACCAGCATCAATTCTCGCTGCAATTTAACATGGCCGAGATCTGATTACACTCCGGAATCCTGATCCCACGTGAGATGAGGATACCGACATTTCCACCTGTGAGGTTTATGACGGATGGGACTGACGTAATTCCCTTGGAGTCTGCCGGATAGGTGTTTGCGGTGCAAGTCTGGCCTGATTTCGCTGCTGAATCAGGACGCCAGAAGCAACCTCTTAACGTGACTCCGTTTTCCACGAAATCACTTCTTGTCGGTTTTGCGAATGCACCAGAGGTGATCGTACGTTCTCAAGTAGAGTTCGCTGTTCGAAGCAGCGAATGAGGCTAGAGTCCGTTCGGGGATTTTGTTCCGCGCCAGGACTTCCAGCTTTTCTGTATTCGGTGCAAACACGACCGATTCGCCGTCCAGGCTGGTTGTGTACAGTCGACCTTCGGCATAGACGAGGCTGGCCCATGTGGATGAGGTCAGGCGTTCGGTCCAGAGGATCTTTCCTGTCTTGGCGACAATGCATTGAGCGGTGCCGGGCTCATTCACCATGAAGACGTGATCACCCACGATTACACCGGATCCGATCCGCTGCGGCGATGACGGAATGCGCCAGAGACGGTGAGTCTCGGTGACATCCGTCTTGCCGCTGGAGGGAAGCTCAGCAGGTGGCTTCATTCCCAGCCAGGCTCCTGTAAAGCCACCCATCGCTACGATGATGTCCGGGGTCACCAGGGGAGTTGTATAGACCAGTTTGTCTGCCGCCTTGTCCTTGAACAGTCCATCGCATGACCACAGGATCTCACCCGTTCGCGGCTGGTACGACTTCATCGCCCCCGGCCAGCTCAATATCAACTCTTCGCGGGCTCCGAACTTGGCCAGCACGGGAGTGCTCCATGAACCGATCCATTCCGAGTTCCCTTTGTCACCCAGTTTCCCGCCAGTTTCCTCCGCCCGCCACAAATCCTTTCCGGTTACTTTGTCGACGGCCAGCAAAAAGGTTCGTTCTCCAGGTCCGAAGTTGAGAAAGGCGATGTCGTTCCAGATGACGGGCGATGCCGCGTTCCCCCAGATGTGATGACACGGACCGAGATCCCGGTGCCATAGTTCGTTTCCAGCGAAGTCATAGCAGTACAGACCTGCCGATCCATGCGAGACGATGATTCGTTCGCCATCGGTCACTGGTGACGCAGAACAATAGGGATTCGTGTTGTGAGTCGGTTCGGCAACGGTGTATTCGATCGATTTCTGCCACAGCAGTTTGCCGTCCTGACGATCCAGGCAAAGGAGTGATCGCTGTTTTCCCTTGTCAGTTGCCTGAGTCAGAAAGATGCGGTTTTCCCAGATCACAGGAGTCGAATTCCCGGGACCTGGCAATGGCACTTTCCAGCGGATGTTTTCGGTCGGCGACCAGGTCACGGGAAGATCCGTTTCTCGCGATTGACCATCCGCAGCAGGACCTCGCCAGGCAGGCCAGTTCTCGGCGCTGGCATTACTTCCGAAAATGGATGCCAGGCAAATCAACCCGATTGCGATCGCACAGCTTCTGAACATGAGCGGAGTCCTTAAGAGGCACAGGCGAGAAGTTCAGAAATAGTACACAAATCGGTACTCGATGATACATGACAGGCCTGGGTGTGCTCGCAGAGCAGTTCGATTCACTAACTGTGAAAGGCGATTCACCACAGAGGACACTGAGGTGCACAGAGAGAAATCCTGAGATGAAACTTCGACGCAAGTTGTTTGATGTCCGAGCCAGATCGCTCTCAAGTAACTCAAACAGCGGATCGAAGTCGGCGGGAGGATTCAGATGGCTGGATTGAAGACCGAAAGGAGAAGACGGATCTCTTACGAGATCCGTTACTGAAGACGCAGCGTCTAACCCCTGTTTCGACGTGACACGGAAGTGCGACACGCACTAATTCTGTCCGGGCAGGAACTTCTTCAGCTTTCCTTTGAACAGATCATCGACCTTGTTCTCCAGGGCACCTTCCAGTGCTGTTCCGCCAATCTGTGCGGCCAGTTCGCCTAGGATTCGGGTATCCATCTGTGGTCGCGTTAACGTGCCGCGGACGGGAATCCGAATCGATTTTCCCTTCAGGTTCGCCAGCAGTTTCTGATCCTTGACCCAGTCGTCCAGGATCGCGATCTGCAACATGTAATCGATCGTTTCGTCCATCCCGACAGATCCACTCGATGTGACCCGGCCTTCGCCGATCGAGAACGTCACGTTCTCGTGATAGACGCGACCTGCTGCCAGCTTGAATGGAATGGCCTGTTCCGGCATCTGCATCCAGATGCGATCGCGGGGTGCAGCCCCGACGGGTTTACGTTCGATCAATGATTTGATCTGGTCATACATTCCCATCACCTGCAGGGCCGCTCCACCGGGACGAACCTGAACTTGATGGACCTCCAGTGCGCCAGTCATCTGCCCCGTCATCGGTGCAGAAATTGGCAGGACACTGGCTTCGGTAATGTCGAGTGAAAACTTGCCGTTGATTTGAGTCGCATCTGCCAGCATTGGCGTAACGTACTTCAGCCAGGAGTCACACAATTGAGGTGTGATCTGGACCTGATCCAGCACCTTTTCTGTCGGCAGGACCAGAATTGCCGGATTGTGATCGAAGCGGACCTGCGGCGTCAGGTGCATCTTGCCACCCGCCACCGTGGTTTCAATCGGAGCAAACTGACAAATCCCCTTCTCAATCCGCGCGACAATATCGGCCGGTCCGACTTCCAGGCCTTCTACGATTGCCGAATCCCACCCGATGCCTGCCTGGCCAGCGAGGTCTGGTACGATCGGGTTACTGTTGGCTGGAAGCCCGCCAGGCGCGGCCGCCGGGGCTGACAAACTGGCCAGCGAACCTTTGATCGTAAAGGGTCGCTTCTGTTTTCCCTTCAGTGTCACCGAATTGCGCAGGGTATCCGTCATCCGCTGTTCGACCAGATCCCAATCGTAGGTCAACTCACCTTTCAGATCGGCTCGCTGCGCACTCGAAAGCTCAGCCAGCGTTCCCTGAACATTGACGCTCAGGCAGGGAGTCATGACTGCCGCAGTATCCATCTGCAGTTTGTCGGCGGTCACGTCATAGAGACCTTTGGCGATCAATTTCAGTTCGGGTTCTTTGTACATCGCCACCCATTTCGGCTGCTGGCCTGATGGTGCTTCGTAATCGTAAAGAACCAGCTTCGTAACCGTGGTTTCTGAATCGACGGTGATGACCGAATCCTTTTCGATCAGGTGAGCATGCCCTTCGAAGCCACCCTGCATGTGGTAAACGGGATGAGCAATCGCCATGTTCTTCCAGCGAGCCAGCTTGTCGAGGTCTCCCCGGTAAACCGCTTCACCGGTGACGCGTTCCAGTTGACCATCTGGTTTGAGGGCCAGGATCAGATCGGTGACACGGCACGAGACGGCGGTTCCGGTCAGAGTCGTCTGAGGCGATGTCCATTCGTTCCGTGCGAGCACAAAAACGCCAGCGGTATCAAACTTTAATTGAGACTCTTTAATCAGCCATTCGGGACCTTGTACATCCAGGTTGTCGATCGTGCCGCTCAATTGAGTCAGATCAATCTGTCGAGGATCAACGGTCACCGTGGTATCGATGTGCGCGACCCCTCCAACCTGCCAGCCTTTGACATCGAAGAATGATCGAAGCCGGTTCTGCCATGTCGTCAGATTGCCAACCAGCGTCGCTTTGACGGGCCAGGCAATCTCCTTGGCTGTCAGGTCGATCTCTTTCTGCAGAGTCGATACCAGCGTGTCGACGCCAGCGGTCAGCTTCAATTCGGCGGATTCGATTCGACTGATGTTCGTGTCTTCCTTCGTGTCAGCAATCGCCTGCAGAGTCATCACCAGTCGTGGTTCCTGCCAGACGATTGTTTTCGAAACGTCCCACTGGAAGTCATCAAGCTGGATGGCGGCGGCGATGGAAACCTGATCGTCCTTGATCCGTCGGATCTCACCCTGCGATTTGATTTTCCCTGCCAGCTTTTCCAGTCCGAAATCCACAAACCGTTCCAGGTTCTCTTCCAGACGGGTCAGGTCGCCGGTCGCAGTGAATTTCGCTGCGGTCATGGTTCCTGCGCCTGTCAGCTTGAAGAAGTCGGACTGGCAGGCAACTTGATCGACCGTGATGACACCATCGGCCCGATGGGCCTGCATGCTCACTTTCAATGGTTCCTTCCACAGAACCATCTCGCCTCGATTGCGAGCGGTCAGATGGTCCACAATGGCATCCGCTGCCCAGTTCCGCTGCCCGTTGGGAGCTTCACTCTTCAGGCTGACGTCTAACCGACCCGCAGTGATTTCCGTCCCTTCGCGGACTCGCAACGTATTCGGCAACAATGCCGCCAGCTTCTGAAGGTCGACGAATCCCTTGATGATGTAGTCTTGCTCGCCAAGGATTGATTGCACGGTATTGAGGGATGATGTGGAATTCAGACCTGCCAGCGGGATTTCCCCAGTGGCGGTCAATTCGCCGACTTCGGTCTGGATCTGTGCCTTGTCCATCGACAACCGACCCTGTTGAGCAGCCAGTCGTCCTGCCACCGATGTCGTTGCCAGCACGACGCGGTCCTGCTTCAACGCAGAAATCCCTGCCAGGACAAATTCTCGCAAGGTCACTCGACCATCCCAGCTCCATTCGCGCTGCGTCCAGTCCGCAGATCCTTCCGCCAAGTTGATCTGGCTGCGTGCATCAGCATCGATGACCCCGGCCAGTTCTGCTTTCGGTTCGAACCGAGCCAAGGCGGGCAAGAACTTTTCCAGACGCCACGATTCGGCTTTCAGGCGAATGTGTTTCGAACCGGGAGTCATCGCGACGCCATCTTGAGTCGGTTCGTTTCCAAACCGAAACGCCATCCAATCCTTGGGAGGCTCCAGGGTCGCTTCGTCCTTTGAGGGGACGTGCCCAATCGTCAATTCGACTTCTTCTGGCGTTCCTCGCTTGCAGACCACCACCAGCGAAACGGGCGAGACGTTGGATGTCAGTGAAGCGACCTTGTGATCGAGAGTGATTTCAGCGTTCTGGATCACCAGTTCGAAGTCAGGGATCGGAGCGGAACTTGGCGGACCACTCGACATTTTTGTCAGGATATCCTCAGCATTGGAGCCGTTCGGACGGAAATCGACGAAGACCTTGGGTTCGACGAGTTTCAAACGACCGAGATTGGCCTGGCTGAGAGCCAGTTTCCACAAGGGCTCACTGGTTGAGAATTCCCTAACCTCAAGAAACGGATGACCTTCTGCATCTTCTGCTTTTAGATTGTGGACCACGACCGGCTGCAGCCACCCCAGTGACGCAGACCCGATTTCGACAGTCCCCGGGTAGAGCGGGAAGAGCAGCTTGGGGACTTGTTGTTTCAGTGACGTTTCAGCCACGATCATCGGGGCGAACCACAAACCTGCACCCAGGCAGCACACAAACAGAAAGAACAGGCGACCAAGCCAGCGTCGACGGGGCTTCGCGGGTGCGGTGACCACGGGGGAAGCGGCTGCCTGCGGATTTGAGGGTTGTTGCGGAAGTGATTGCGACATAATGAGTTCTGCCACTAAAGTGAACGGACACGCTGTCGGCAACCTGATTTGAGATGTTCAACGACGCCTCAACTACAGCAGCGATCGTCATTTCCCATCAACGGAGTCTGTCTTCTGGGACGCGGTTGGTAAGAACGACGCGGACCAGAAGGGAGGGGTCAGCCCCCGTTGATTGGAAATGCGACCAAAGGCGACAGCGGCGCGGATCATAGTACAAGAGTGGGAAACAGGTCGACGGCAATTACTCGTCACCGACCGGTCGCTGGCGACCTTGCTTAACAACGGTTCGTTGCCGCTTTGCTTCAACGCGACGACGTTTGGAGGCTTTTGTTGGCTTGGAGACTCGACGCGGCTTGGGAGCTGTGGCCACAGCCAGCAGCATTTCGCGGAGTTTTTCGAGGCAATCATTGACGTTTTTGGGCTGGTCTCGAAAGCGTTCGCTGGTCAGGACCAGATCGCCCTCGCTCGTCAATCGCGTGTGATAGGCATCCACAAACCGGTCGCGGACATCGGCAGGAATCCCTTCGGACGTCAGTACAGGCCAGCGAAGCATGACCTTGGAATTCACCTTGTTGACGTTCTGTCCCCCGGGACCTGAACTGCGCGCGACCCCCCAGTCGAATTCACCGCAACAGACGCGAATTCGCGGCGAGACTTCCAGGATGTCAGTATCTGCGGGAAACATGATTTTTTCTCTGTCGACTCGTTCAACCGGGTTCAGTGAGGGATTGCTCCAGAATTCTTCGAGAATTTTTCAAAGGCTTCCGTGTCGCGTCGAAACATGGGTTAGACGCTGCAGTTTCAAGCCCGCGGGACGCCACGTTTTCCAGTTTCACCCCATCAGCCGGAACGCGCTAGCGTCCGGTTCTCTTCCGATCCAAACGAGTATCAGAAACCGGACGCTAGCGCGTTCCGGCTGATAGGGGTGGCATTTACCGAGATTGAACCGCAAACTTACTTTTGCGGCATTCCAAAGACAGTGAATCATGGTACAGGTTCGCGCATTGTGAACAACAAAAACCGCGGAGTGGGCCTGTAAGCCGGGTTCTGTCGTGGGCGACCATTTCTCTAGGCCGACGATTGCTCGTCGGCTCAAGCAACCTACCCGGACGAGTGACGAGACGGACCGCCTCGCGCCGTGATCCTGTTTCCAGCATCACGAACTTCGCCCTGCTTGGTCTTGCTTCCGGTGGGGTTTGCCGAGCCGAACCGGTCACCCGGCCCGCTGGTGCGCTCTTACCGCACCGTTTCACCCTTACCTCGCTGCAGCCTTCCCTTGCGGGTGCACGCATCGATCGGCGGTTTACTTTCTGTGGCACTGTCCCGGTTCTTGCGAACGGTGGGCGTTACCCACCACCGCGTCCTGTGAAGCCCGGACTTTCCTCCGCAAGTCTGCACAATGTCAGACTTGCCGTGATCGCCCAGCCCACTCCGCGAGCGAACTGTACGACGATCCTGACACAATGGGAAGTGACGGGTTCAGATCCTGAAAATCTGACGACAGATCCGTCAGATTTTTTCACTTCCCAATTGCGATTCCCCAGTTGCTGACTGAAAATGGCACGAGTGCATAGTCAAAGATAAAAACGGAGGTTGCTGACCGGGAGGGCGAAGCTCCTGCTGAGCCGCTTCGGGAGTTGGCGCACATCGACTTAGCGGCTCGGCGGGAGCCTCACCCTCCCATCACACTGAACCCCGTTTTCGCTTTGACAAATCGCTAGGACCCAGCATTCCGCGGTAAAAGGGGGCTGACCTTCTCCGGGCAGACGATTTCCAAGTCAAATCGACTGCCCTCCAAAGGGTCTGACCCCTTTTACCACGGGATGCTCGACGAACAACAACCTGCCTGACTGTTCCCACCCCGAGATTTCCCGCATGAATCCTTTTCGAGCCATTCTGCTATCAGCCTGGATCACATTCCCGATCAGCGCGCTGGCAGATCTTCCGTCGCCTCAGTTGCATCGCATTACACCGATCGGCATCAATGCGCCCGGCGTGACCGAACTGACGATTGTGGGGGCGGATCTTGAAGGGGTCGATGCCCTGATGTTCGATCATCCGGGTTTGAAAGCCGAATTCGTCAAAGACAAAATCTTCAAGGTGACCGCTTCGGCCGATGTGCCAGCGGGAACTTTCGATGTGCGTGCCGTCGGACGATTTGGCGTCACAAATCCGCGCTTGTTCGCCGTGACACACGGAATGCAGGAACTGACGGAAACCGAACCAAACAACTCCGCGGACAAGGCCCAGGCCGTTACGGTCAATTCGGTCATGAATGGTCAATCGGACGGCAACAATCAGGACCAGTTCAAAGTCGCGTTGAAGCAGGGACAGCGGATCATCATCGATTGCCAGTCTGCCCGGCTGGATACGGAAATGGATCCGACGCTGGTTGTGTTCAGTCCGTCGGGCCAGCAACTGTCGAGCAACAGCGACTACTACGGTCGCGATCCGCTGATTGATTTTCTGGCTCCTGCCGATGGGGAATACGTGATTGAAGTCCGCGATCTGACATATCGAGGCGGCTATCCCTATCGGCTCGTGGTTTCCGATCGACCGCACATCGAAAACGTCTTTCCGCGCGCCATTCAAGCTGGTCAGACGGTTGAACTGACCGTCGTCGGTCGCAACCTGGGGGCGGGAGCGCAGCCTTCGCCATGGAAACTGGGTGATCTGCCGCTGGATACAGTCAAGATCCCCGTCACCGGTTCTGCCAGCATCCTTCCGACGGGGGCCTATCGGTTCATCGAACATGCCTCGCAACATTCAGTGCTGCCGACCGCTGCGACCTGCACGCTGGTCGGTGAGCAGATTTCGCTGCTGAATGCGAATCCACAGATCATGCTGGTCACGGAGACCCCAACGCAGATTGAGGTCGAACCGAACGATGTTCGTGATCAGGCTCAAGCACTGACGCTTCCTGCAATCGTCAGTGCCCGTTTCGACAAGGAACGTGACGTCGACTGGTATTCGTTCGAAACCGATGACAAAGGGGGGGCATACGGTTTTGATGTCTATTGTGAGCGGATCGCCGGGCGTGCTGACGCGTACTTGTCGGTGATGGACGAGAAAGGGAATGTTGCGGGTTCACTGGACGACTTCGGTCATCGAATCTCTTCGTTCGACGGGCACCTGCGAGATCCCTCGGGTTCAATCAACCTGAGCCCGAAAACGAAGTACCGCGTGATGGTGAAAGATGCCTATGGGCGGGGTGGCGTGCGTTACCAGTATGTCCTCAGTATCCGAAAGCCTCAGCCTGATTTCTTCGTCGCATCGATGCAGACGTCGAACAACATGGCGGGGACAACGATCTGGCAGGGAGGAGCAGAGCAACTTGATATTATCGTGCATGCCAAAGATGGATTCACGGACTCCATCGTGATTACCGCCGAGGGATTGCCCGCAGGTCTGCATGCCGGCCCCCTGACGATCTCAAACAATCAGCGGGGAACACTGGTACTCTGGGCGGATGACAATGCTGCCCCGTGGACTGGTCCTGTCAAACTGTTTGCCACGGCGAAGGTAGGTGAAACAACGTTGCGTCGCGAAATCCGTGCTTTCTGTCGGGTTGCCAATCAGGTTGGCAGCCGTGAAACACGCGAGCATGTCTTCGCGGTCCGGGAAAAGTCACCGTTCCAGATGTCGATTGAGCCCGAGCGTCTTTCTGTGGAAGCGGGGCAGAAGGCCGAGGTCAAATTGCGACTGGTCCGAAACTGGGCTGACTTCAAGAATGCGGTCAATTACCAGCCGTTGAACTTTCCGGGTCAGTTTCAACTGGGCAATGGCACCATTAACGCCGATCAGACCGAGGTTACGATATCCATCATGGTCCAGGCGGGAACTCGTCCAGCCGACTATTCATTAGTCGTTCTTGGACTGGGGCAGGTTCCCTTCAACAAGGATGCCACGAAGCCCGACAAACCGAATACACTCGTTTCGATCCCCAGCCGCCCCTTGACGATTACGGTGACGGAAGCACCGAAGAAATGACATTGGCTTGTGTCATGGAGCATCGGGATCTTTTCGTCGCATCCTGCCGCTCAAGTTCAGATTCTTCCGGAGTGTGGACAACTGCTCGATTCCATCGTCATCGACGATCTGACCGTCATTGCGATTGACGTGACGTGCAAACATTTGCAGGCCCAGATACCGCAGCACGAACAGCACGCAGCCCGCAATTGCAAAGTGCATCAGAACAATCGGGACCAATGCCTCGAAATGTCTCATCGGCATGTTGGGCGCGAAATCGCCAGCAATGATGATCCAGGCCGGGCTGATCCATTCCACCAACGGCAATTGGGGTCCAGCTCCAAACAGTGGAGAACCCAGTATGATCGGCCCGATCGAGATGCCGCAAATCACCCCTAACGTTGCTAATGTCGCTTGAGTCTGTGTTCGGCAACGCATGCTGAAATGAAACCCGATCCACGCGATCAGGGGCGGATAAACAGCAGTGGCGAGTATTCCTCGCAGAGCACAGAATACTCCAAAGTCACTGCCGACAACAAAACTGATCCAATAGGCCTGGAACAGGTATACGGTCGCGAACGGGATCCAAAGGATGCGGATCATGCGCCAGATTCCTGCGAACTTTTCTCGCACGATCTGTTCACTATCCAGGGGAGTCGTCAGCAGGACATCCAGAGTCTGCCGAGATCGCTCGGCACCGATCAATCCTGTGGACTGAATCACCAGCACCAGCGTTGCAGCGATCCACAAGACCCACGGCGCGGCAACGATAGAGAAATGTCCATTCACATCGATATTGAGCGGAAGCAGCATTCCAAACATCAACGGAACTTCCAGCAGAAGCAGCAGTCGAATCAGGTATCGCGTGGTACCCAGCGATCGTTTGTTCGTTTCACGCCATCGGATCGGCTCGTACAACGGCAGTGCAGCACTGTCGCGCAAGATGATGATTCCACGCGTCACTCGATTCTGATTCAGTTGATGAAAGATTCCGTCAAGTGATCGCAGCATTCTCAAAATCAGATTCGATGGCTGAACGAAGGCCCGTCGCCAGATCACGATGCGAGCGATAATCAGGCAACATGCGGTGAATACCAACATCGGAATCGTGCGCAGTACGATCGTCGAAAATGGCAGACCGACCGCTGTGGGATGCAGACAGGCCCATATTCCAGAGAAGATCCAGACCACTTCATCAGCCTCAAAACGCTGGATTCCACCCCATTTGTAATGGTCCAAAACCCGACGAATGGATTCAATGATCCCCGTGTCATCCAGCGATCCACCCTGAGTCAGAAAAGCGGGTCCCGCGATCAGTGACACGCCAATCAGGTATGTACCCATGAAGGCACCGGCAGTCGTGCGAAACCAGGCCGAGCAGGCAATCGCCAATGAACCGACCTGCAAGGCGGTCACCATCAATCCCCAGCAGAGGTTCAAGATATCTCCTTCTTCGACTCCACCCAGGCTATACGCCACAGCCACGAGCGGCATGGACAGGAGAATAAATGACGCCATCGGAATCAGGCGGCTGAACAGCTTTCCCAGAATGATGGACCAGCCACCCAGTCGCGACAGCATCAATAACGAAAGGGTGTCACGTTCCTTTTCAGATGTCAGCACTCCGCATGTCATCGCTGGCAGAAACAGGTAGATCCCGTAAAACTGTAACTGGGCCAGTGTTTCAAACAGCTCTTTCCCTCGCCCCATGAAGGCAAACGACTGGTTTGACCAGCGGCTCATTTCTTCCCAGAGCGTGAAAAACGTGCAACCGTACAGGATCACGGCATAGATCGCTCGCAGCACAAATGTGCGTTTGCGGGCGGCCTGCTCTGTCAATTCCCGTGTCAGTAACGGAAACAGGGATGTCAGATATTCGATGACCCGCTGTCCGCGCAGCAGCATGGCATTCATCGGATTACTTCCTGTGGCTCTGCCCGTCCCAGGATGCGAGAGAAGTTGCGCAAGGCCGTAAATCGCAAAACCCACCAGAGCGAACCGAAAACCAGCGCATGGAATGCAATCCCGACAATTGGCATCCATCCGGAAAGCCAGGCAGAACCCTGTTCTGTCACTGACAGATCACCAACACGCCGAAAGAACAGGATTCGAATGGGACTCAGCCAATTCATCCAGTCGATCCGCGGATCGAGCGAAGGATGATTGAATTCACGAACCAACAGGTAAGTACAGCCATACGGCAAAACGCAGATTGCGACGACGATCAACAGAGTAAACAGGATGGCCAGAGTCTGATTCTTGACGCGCAAGGCCATCTGAAACGAAATCCATTGAACGATTCGAGGGTAAACCACCAACCCCAGAGCCATACCCAGGATTTCATAACGAAGTAAAAAGCGGGCAATATCCACTTGCCCCAAGCCCTGAAGAACGAAACTGGTCCATACGAATTGAAAGACCAGCAACGAAGCCAGCGGGACAGAAACGACATAAATCAGACGCCGTACGCCCGCCAGTTTTTGAGAGACGAGTTCGTGCGGCGAAAGAGGTGTCACCAGCAGGACGTCTAGCGTCTGGCGAGATCTCTCTGATGCCAGGACGCTTGTCGCATGAACTGTGATGGCCAAAACAGCAACTGGCCAGAGAAATCTAAGAAAGAATGCCGTCGGTCCATCAAACGATGACATCTGATAGTCCGTGATCGTCCAACTGATTGACAGTATCAATGGAGCTTCGAGCACAACCAATAACCGAAAGAGATAACGAAATGTTCCCAGTGATTTCTTTCGTGTCTCGCGCCATGAGATTGGACTGAACAGCGGTCCGCTATCAAAATCCCGGACGAGAACAATACCGTGAGTCGTTTGTGCATTGAGCTCTTCAAAGAACTTGTCCAGCTTCTTGAACAACTCAAGGAGCACATTTCGTGGCGGAACGAATGCTCGTGGGACCAGTAATTCCGCCGCAACGACGAGAATGATCGCGGTAATTATCAACGTCATTATCATCTGCAATGCGGTCGCCCCCAAATCATCCACAAGTGCAACCCATGCGAAAGGTAAGGCCACGGGAACAACCATGTATGCGTAAATGAACGCACCCGTTGTAGTACTGTGCCAGACCGAACAAGAAAGACTCCATGCACCGACGATCGCCGTGAGGCAGGCGAGAAACCCGATTGCTGTGATGATCTGTCCTAGTTCCACCCCTCCCATTCCGTACGTAATCGCGAACAAGGGCAATGACAACAGTTGATAGGTTCCCATGGTGACCAGACGACTGCAGTACTTTTCCAGGACGATTGTTGCAGGGCTCAGTTTGGTCAGCAGCAGTAACCCGAGAGTGTCACGCTCCTTTTCGGACGTGACGGCACCACAGGTCAGCCCCGGCAGCAGAACGAAAATCGCGAGGGACTGGACAATCACGAGCATTTCGAAAAGCTGCCGTCCTCGCCCCAGATTTGTGATGCCAGCCTGAGCTCCGTTGCCGGAAACGTCGGCGTAAACCCACAAAGCTGCTGAGTACAAGACCAAAGCATAGATGACTCGCAAGACGTAGGTACGTCGCTGCGCTGCCTGTTCGATCAGGTCTTTGGTCAAAAGCGGCAGACCGTACGGCATCCTGATGAACATCACGCCGTTTGCCCTTCGGTCAACTTCATGAATGCCGTCTCCATATCCATCACCTCAGGTTGGAACATCCTGATCCTGACCCCCTGATTGTGTATGAAATCATGAATGTCCTCGACTTCGATACTTCCTTCCTCGAACCGGATCGAGATTCGGTCAGCCTGGTCATCGACATGACTGATGCCCCGCAACCCCTTCAGGCTGGCAATCAGTTCGGGGGTCTGGTGTGCCACCTGGACATGGACGATCTTCAAGACTCCCAGTTCGCGATAGATTTCTGCAACGGAACCCTGAGTCACCATTTTGCCCGCTTCGATGATTCCAATCCGCGTACACAATTGAGCCAGCTCATGCAGAATATGGCTCGAGATCAGGATCGTTTTTCCCATCTCTTTCAGGGCCTTAAGAAGTTCCCGCATCTCAATGCGAGCCCTGGGATCAAGTCCGGAAGCTGGTTCATCCAGCAACAGTACCGCGGGATCATGAAGTAGCACGCGGGCCAGCGACAACCGCTGCTTCATCCCGCGCGACAGCGAATCGACAGCGGAATCAATCTTGTGTGTCAGGTCCGTCAGTTGCAGCACGTCATCGACCACACTTTTTCGCTTTGAGATTGGCAAACGATACGCAGCCGCAAAAAAGTGCAGATATTCGCGAGCCGTCAGATCTTCATAGACACCGAAGAAATCAGGTACGTATCCAATTTTTTCGCGCACCATTTGTGGCTTTGATCGAACATTCAGCCCCGTGATGTACGCTTCACCTTCGAATTCCGGCTGAAGCGTTGCCAGGACTCGAATCGTCGAAGACTTTCCCGCTCCGTTGGGACCGATAAATCCAAACACTTCGCCGGGGGGAATCTGAAGAGTAATCCCCTTCACGGCTTCGAACCGCCCGTACTTCACGCGCAGATTCTGAACGTCGACAGCCAGCATGTCATGCCTCGTTTTTGATATGCCAATCCAACTCGCAGACGGGATGTCTCACGAGGCTACCGGGAACAGCCAACCGACGTCCAGTGTCAGACCACGGCGGACGTACAAGAATCGTCGTGCGCGACGTGTGAGGTCACGCTTTGCTGTCACGTCGTAACATGGTTGAGACGTTGAAGTATGATGCCCGAGGGACACCGCACTTACGTTGGATGTGCGTTAATACTCGCCAGAAACCATACGACCATCAGCCGGAACGCGCTAGCGTCCGGTTCTCTTTATGCTTTCAAATGCGTCTCGCGGCGTCTGCAGAAACCGGACGCTAGCGCGTACCGGCTGATGGTCGATTGCCCTTCAAAGCGGACACCCGATTCAATGCTGGCTCCCGCCACGTTGGCTGTCATCTGCCAAACTGGGACAGTGCCGGCCGTGCTTCCCTTTCGCGTCAGAACATGCGTTGAAGTACGATGCCCGAGGGACACCGCATTCACGTTGGATCTGCGTTAATACTTGCCACAAACCATACGACCATTAGTTGGAACGCGCTAGCGTCCGGTTCTCTTTTCGCTTTCAATTGCGTCGAGCGGGCTCCGAGTATCCAATTGTGGACAATCAGGAAATCGTTACCAGCATTGAGTACCATCAGTTGAACTGAATAGAAGAATGGCTTTGTTTGATTGAGTTGAGTGCGGCGGATCGCTTAATTCGGATTCTTGATCGGAAAGGACCCTTGCAGCGACCATACGTCGATCAGTTCGCAGTGCTGGAGTCTGGGTGGCACCGCCCCTGCAGTGAGTATTGTCAATAACATTCCAAGAGCATCGCATGGATACACAATACTCCGTGGCATTGGTGTTTAGTGGTAACAACCTGTCACATGACTCACTGATGTTCTACATGATGGAACCTCCCACAACATTCATTAATACACGGGCCACGATTGAGAAATACGCGTGCACAGGATCGGAGTGCACATCATTAATACAGGCGTTTGTGAACAATTTATTTCCAATCATGAACAGGATCAAAGAATGTGGAGTGGAGAAAATCGTATTTGAGGTGCGGCTATCAGCTCCATCCATCGCAACACTGCCTGATACGTTGCTGGGGCGAATGTTCCTTATCGGCGCGTCGTTGACGTTCCACCCCGAATCGTGAGGCATGTGGCCCGTGATTCCCGCTATCATGGGTGGGGGAGTCTGGCGCGGGGCGGTCGTGAACCACGCGCGGTTCGCCTACAACGCGTTTTCTCAACTGGTAAGAGTTCCTCAAAGTCACGAGCACTCATCACCGGAAAGATGACATTTTCATGGCCAAAAGAAAGTTTATGGCATCAGTTGGAATATTGCTGATATACACAGTGTCGTGCACTGTAAATGACAAGAAAAAAACGATCACCGCTGAGCAAATCCGATCTTCCGATGTCACGGGTTATTTGGGGGTGTCACTCGGGAAATGCGTTTCTATTCGTGCGTCGATCGTAAAGGGGGTGGCCAAAGGAAGCAGTGGGTCGTATCTTCTGAAGGTGACGCAAGTTGATGAACGAGTTCTTCCGTCGCCTGTTGAATGCAAGTTCCACATTCATCAGTTCGCGACCGAAGATGTGGCAATCGCAAAGGACAGCTTCGGACTCCACAAACTGCTGACTGGAAAGGACACAGGCAAGCTTATGGGAGAAGAAATCGCTTCACTTGAAAAGGGATACATCGGAAAGGAAGTGACATTGGTCGCTTACGAAACCGGTCGTTTCCTTGGCACTCCCAGTGGCTTATCCAAGGATTATTCCCCCGTGGCAGGAACCGAGATTCCAATTTGTTACAGAACTGTCCGTTATGCATCAGATTCGATGATGTACAACCTTGGCGAGTGATGTCGACGGGGCGATTCGCCGATTGATACCATCAGCCTGGCTGCCTGAAAATGCGTCACTCCGGCTCGCCAGCTGCACCTTGTGCCGGTTTCAGCCATCCCACGGAACTCTCTGCTCCGTCGGCATAACACCCTAGTCAATTCGTAGCCCGCGGCTGTTTGACCGGTGACAGTTCGCAGGATACGCTCTGGCTGTTCAATAATGGGCGATTCATAGTAGTGCATCTGCCGCCGCTCTTCCTCGTCGATTTCATCATTCCTTTCCGTCTAGAACCCTGCATAGATCCGGAGACGTCGCGATGACCACGTACTCGATTTTCGGGGCCGGTCCGTCTGGCCTGTACACTGCCTGGCGCCTGGTGACCAGTGGCAAGGCCAAGGCTGGAGATACGGTCGCCCTCTATGACTGGGGCCACTACGACTTCGGCAGTGGCGGGACTCGCGCACCCTCGGGCCGGATCTGCACATACTTCTATCGGAATGACACCAGTCAGTCGCACATCGAAGCGGGCGGAATGCGGTTCATCATGTGGGATCCCGACAAGGGGGAAGGGCACCAACTGGTCACGAAGACCATCCAGGCCCTGGGTCTCTCTTCAAAGATCATCCCTTTCAATACGACCAGCAACCCGTTGCTGTATCTGCGTGAGCAGCATATTTATCAGAACGACCTGTCGCCGCAAAACCCCGCCCGGTATTTCACACCCGGCAACAATGCCGCGCCCGCCGCGACATTGTTCAGCAATGTTTCGGGGCTGATCACCGGAACAGAACCGGTCAAAACGCGGGCTCAGCAGTGCCAGTTCTATTCGACCGGGACTCTGCCACCAACATTCAATTCGTCTGTCTATCCGCCGAATTCCAACGCGGGGAATGTCGGGTACTGGAACGTCTTCTACGATCAGGCTGGAAACGAGAGTTACCAGTACGCCAATGATGCTGGTGGGTATACGTCCAACGTCATCAACTGGAACGCGGCCAATGCGGCGGTCTACAACGGTGAATTCGCACCCGGCGGGAATTTCAAGACACTGGCCGATGGTTATTCGGAAGTGTTCTACGAACTCTATCAACAGGCTCTGGCTGCCGCACAAAAATCTGGAGTACAGCTCACGTTGACCCAGCAGACGCGTCTGCATTCGATCTGGCTGGAAGGGGGTGTCATTACGTATCGGCTGGCAAATGCCAGTGATCCTTTCGCTCCGTCGACCCAGCCCACCACGACCGATGTTGCCTTCCTGGCGATGCCCCCCAACCCGATCCAGTTGGTGGCTCAGGCGACTCGCTATCTGGACAACGCTGGCAAGGTCGACCTGCTCAATGCCGCTCGAGTGCAACTTTATCTGCAGAGCGTCATCCTGCAGCCGTCGTTCCGCATCCTGATGTTCTTCGATCATCCCTGGTGGACCAACACCAAGTATCCGCCGACATTGACCGAGGGAAATCTGACAAATGTCTTTGGTCCCACGATCACAGACATTCCGTTGCGTCAGATCTATTACTTCGGCGACAACAGTCCCGGGAATCCGAATCCGGTCTACGGACTGCTGGCCTCGTACGACGATATGCAGTTCACCCAGTTCTGGCAGGACCTGGAAACTCCACTGAGTGAACGGCGCGAAGTTCCACTGTCTGAGGACTATCAGCCGATGGTCGGCCCGCGCGATGCGACCGACACCATGGTCAAAATGGTCCTGCTGGAACTGGCGAAGGTGCATTATGGCGATCCGAACGCCGCGTGGCAGATCCCGCACCCGCTGGAAGCCAAGTACATGGATTTTTCGCTGAACCCGTTTGGTGCTGGCTACCACGCCTGGGCATCTCATTACGACATCTGCCACGTGATGCAGAACATCCGCAAGCCGACGCAGTTGGTCCCCGGCACCGACGCCCCGCTGTACATCATCGGTTCAGCCTTCTCCAACGACCAGGCATGGGTCGAAGGAGCATTCTGCACGGCAGAGTCTGTATTGAACGATTACCTCGGCGTCCCCACCGTCGCCGATACGAAAAATTACCCGTTGATTTGTGGATGTTCGTGAAGTAACGAGTCCAGCACCACGGTCCGTCCGTCGGGACTGATGCATCCCGATGGCACACGCAGTTGGTTCGGGATGGGCGTGGTCTTTGAATCGAATTCCGAATCTCGCGTCCGTCAACTCCAGGAATGCGGGTTACCACGGGAGACACAGAGGAATTCAAAGATTTTCGTGTGACCGTTTGATGAGGCAGTTACAGGTCGAGTCTCCAAACCACTGGCAGATCAAAGCCGCTGCCAGCGACACCCAACCGCAATTGGGTATCACGCTTCCTGGTCCGAAGACGGTTCGGCTGGAGCCTCACCCTCCTGCTTTGGGCGACCGCAAATCAGACACTGACAAAATCGTTGCCCGCGTTGAGTGGACAGAACTCAAGACTGGCTTCGGTCGGATTGTCCGCCTGTCCCGATCACAAATTCGCGGAAACGTTGCCGCCAAACGATTTACATCAATTTCTGCAGATGCCCGTCTTCAACGGGGGGATGGTATTCCCCGCTGCGCGACGGTTCCGCTAGAATCTCGGGTCCAGTCTTCTGACGTCGGCCCGGTGCCGCGGAGGATCGGCGCACAGCAACTCGCAGGGATGTACTTGCTGGCGGTAACAGCACCATGGCGGGTGACATGAGTTCGACTTCAGGCTCACAGAACGAAACCAGACCGATGGTGGACGAACTTCAGTTCGATCCCGATCAGCGTGGTATTTTTCGTTCGCTCAGCGAGTCGTTCATTTCTCTCTTTATCGCAGTACTGCTGTTTCGCACGTTTGCCGCTGAAGGCTACATGATTTCGACCGGTTCCATGGCGCCGTGTCTGCTCGGCTTTCACAAGCGGATCGAATGTCCCAGGTGCAAACATCTGTTTGCCTTTGGAGTCGCCTACGACACGGACGAACCTGCTGAGGCAGAAGAGTTGCAACGGTCGAGGTCGCGAGCAGTCTGCCCCAATTGTGGCCAGACCGGAATCGACCTGCGAGATGTCCCGCGGAACCACGGTGACCAGTTACTCGTCAATAAACAGGCTTACCTCTATTACAAACCGCGACGATGGGAAATTGTTGTCTTCCGCAATCCTGCCAAGGCTACCGAAGCTTACGTGAAGCGTGTTGTTGGTCTGCCCGGCGAACAACTGCAGATCAACGACGGTGACGTCTTTATCGATGGTCAACTGGTCCGTAAAGACTATGAGCACCAGCGGGGGATGCGGATACTGGTCCATGATCACGACCATCGCCCGGATCCGGCCACTGGATATCGACCTCATTGGCAGCCCGTGAACGACGATGCCGTTGATATGCGCGAGACTCGCCATCCTGCGGGCTGGCAGGTGGATGACAATGGATTCGAGATGCGACAGGGGCATGAGCGCCGTCCCGATCAGGAACCCTTTCGCTGGATTGAATACCGTCGCTGGGTTCGTTCGGGTGGAGTTCATGAATCCTCGGTCACGCTTGATGAGTGGCCGATGGAGATCGAGCCGTCGAAAGTGCCTCAAATCGGACTCGTCTACGCGCCCCTGTCCAGAACGCTCAGTTTCACCGGGGCCATGGCAGAATCGTCGTTCAAGCAGATCGAAGAAATGACAGACGACGAGAAATTTCGGGCGACCATGCGCCAGCTTTTTGAATCGTCACACATCGCCCCTCTGACAGACGACTATGGTTACAACCCTGCCGAAGGTGGGACTGTTCCCAATCCTGTCCGGGATATCATGGTGTCCTGCCGAGTCCACTTCCAAAGTGGATCGGGTGAATTTGCTTTGCAGATGTCCGACGGGCATCAGAATTACACGTGCGTTCTGGATGCGAGTCGTCGCGAGATTCGTCTGCTGGTTGGTGACAGCGAAACCGCCGTGGCTACGGGAGAATGGCCCAAGTCGATTGATAAAGGGATGGCGACTGTCGAAATGTCATTGATCGATCAACAGGTCATCCTCGCGATCAACGGTATGCAGGCTCTACCCTCTTGGCCATTCACAACCCCCGATGGAACTGCTGTCCCGCGTTATCCGATCCGGCTGGGAGCCCGTGGTCTCGATCTGCGTGTTGACCAGTTGAAGATTTATCGGGACGTGTACTACACAACCTCACGCGGACGCCATGGAATCAATCGTCCGTTTGTGTTGAAAGACGACGAGTATTTCGTGATGGGAGACAACAGCCCTGTTTCTCATGACAGCCGCCGCTGGGATGAGGCCCCCGTTCATCGATCGTTGCTGCTGGGCAAACCATTTCTGGTTCATCTCCCGTCAAAACCAGGCAGACTGCGTGTCGGCAATTACGAAATGCATCTGCGATTGCCGGACACCGAACGGATCCGCCTGCTCAGATAGTGCGGGGCGACGGCCAACGGATCCGATATAATGGTGGAAGCGGACAGCCGACACGAGTTTTTGGATGCGTGAAAAGAGAAATCGTGTAGTCTGTGGGTATATTGAATTGTGCGTAGGCTCGAATACCGGAGCATCGGTTAGACGTTCCAATTTGATGCCCGCGGGACGCTCTCGATTCACCCATGGGCGATGGAATCCGAGGTATCAAGATGGACTTCTTCGATTTCTTTTTTCCGGAACAGGCTCAGGCTGCTTATCTTCGGCAGATCGCTGAACAAAAGGTCGGAGCCGGGATGGCAGCGGCACGATCTTCAGATGACGTGGCAACACTCAAGAGTGATGTCAGATTCCTGACTTTAGTCCTCGCGACGGTGATCAAGCGACTGGCTGAGACCAAAACAATGAGTCTGGCTGACCTTCAGGACCTTATGGATCAAGTCGACAGCAGTGACGGAGTTGCGGATGCTGGCCTTGAACCTGGTGTACTCCGCGGAATGCTGGGAGTACTGAAGCACGATTTCAGCTCGGAAGCCGATACCGATATGAAGGTGTTTGAAAACATTGCAGAACTCCATCGCCGCTATCGCACGTGATCGCGCAATCGGTCATGAACCGATGCTGTTTTCGATACGAGATCAATATCGAGCATGAAGCGTTCGACATTCAAGGTCACACGACGGGCCAAGGTCGAGTGGTGGCAGATCGAACTTCATGTCGGTCAGTTTTCATTCCCCTCGAAGTTCGACAGAATAGCCCGGCGAACCGCTGGTTCGTCCGAAAGTGTTCACTTCGTTGATTGATGCGTCTGTCCAGCCGAAATCTTCCCGATGCTGTCTCTTGAACAATCCTATGACTACTGCAGGCAATTGACGGGAAGGACTGCGCACAATTTTCGATTCTCGTTCCTGACATTGCCGGCAGAAAAACGCCGGGCGATGAATGCCCTGTACGCTTTTAATCGAGTCACCGACGATCTGGGTGACGATCCCACAATCTCGCTGGATCTCCGTCGCACTCAGCTCAAGGCATGGCGGCAATCGGTCCTTTCGGCACTCAGTCTGACAGAGACAGGTTCGGGTGCGAAGATCCCCGGGACTGCGGAAATGGCGACGCTCGACGATCATCCTGCCCTTCCGGCCGTGGCTGACGTTGTCGCCAGGTTTCATATTCCACAGGAGTATCTGCTGGCTGTGATTGACGGTGTCGAAATGGATCTGCATCCGCTCGAGATTGCCACTTTTGCGGATCTGGAACAGTACTGCTACCGGGTTGCAGGTGCGGTGGGTCTGTGTTGCATTCACATCTGGGGCTTCCATGATCAACGTGCCAAGTCGATCGCCATCGACTGTGGACTGGCGTTGCAGCTCACCAACATCCTGCGCGACCTGAGCGAAGACGCCTCTCTCGGCCGGACGTATCTTCCCAAAGAGGACTTCGTCCGGTTCGGTTATCGTGACAGTGAACCGTGGCCCAATGTGATGGATGACCGGTTTCGATCGCTGATGGAATTCGAAGTCCAACGGACGAAGACGTACTACGAACGTGCTGAGGAATTGTTCCCCTGTCTGCATGCGGATGGTCAGCCAATCCTGCGAGCGATGCTCGACATTTACGGCGGTCTGCTTCGCGAAATCGAGCGGCGTCACTACGACGTCTTTTCGCGTCGTGTGTCACTTCCCAAGTGGAAAAAGCTCTGGTTTGCCGGACGTGCGATCCTGCTTCACAAATGTGGATTCCGCCAGTAATGACCGCTGCTGCGGACTGATCGTCCGGGTCAGTTATGGTGACAGAAAAGCGTGATGAAAATGACAATGGCCCGGATGACGCTGAGTCATCCGGGCCATTCAATTAGTGCGGGTCGCACTTACGTGTCGCGTCGAAACATGGGTTAGACGCAGCAGTTTGATGCCCGCGGGACGCTACACTTAAACGGGATGCGCTCTAATACCTGCAGGAACTCATCCGGAGATCATTCGATCCCAACTGGAGTGGCATAAGCGGCAGGATTGGCGACGAACGTGTCGTGCGATTCCTGTGTTCCGAACAGATAGAGGCGACCTTTGAACCACGCGGCGAAATCGAGTGACCCTTCGACGACGTCTTTGTCGCGGGTCAGGGCGACGACGTCGGCCCCGTAGGCTGCTGGAGCGAATCGAGCGGGCTCTTCATCAAACTTCAATTTCGATTCGGCATCAGCAAAGTGGAACTTCTGGCCACGGAACGTCGAGTGGAAATCTGGCTTGGCGTCCTTCAGCTCGCGTTGATCACGCAACGAGACGGGGCAGAATCCCTTCAGGCCTTTCATGCTGCCTCGTTCGTGGATCTTCTTCATTTTCTCCCGCGTCACCTGATCTTCAATTCCGTCGAAGGTCGGAGTGTCGCTGGGGGGAACCAGTTTGTTCGCGGGTTCCGTTGCCTTAGCCGGTTCGTTTCCCTGGACAGGCTCGGTTTTTTCAGCCTGTGGCGGGACGATCCCCATTTTCTTGAGCTCATCAGCAAACGGATCTTCTTCGGCTGGGCTCGATGGGACAGCTTCCCTGGCGGGTTCATCGCTTTTGGGGGGAACCAAAGTGTTGGAATCTTCATCCAGCTTCAGTCCGGTGAAGGGATTCTCTGCCTTCTTGTCCGCTTCGGCTTCCGACATTTCGGAGAACGGGCTTGTGGTCTCTGCCGGAGATCCACCATCGGGTGAAGGCAGGCTGGAGAGTTCTGCGGCTGGCATCGGATCCACCAGCAGTGGCGGCAACAGGCTTGCTTCCGCTGCTTGTGCTGGAATGTCATCTGGAGCAGGTGGAATGTCGGCCAGTGGTGCAGGAAGCGCTTCGGCGGGTGGCAGACCGATCCCTGGAACTCGTGGCTGGCTGTCGAGCAGCGGCAACGCAGAATCAACGCTGACTGTTGCAACGCGGTTCAGTGGCTGGGCTGGCTGCTGAACGATCCCAGGTGGAACGGGAGCAACGTCAGGTCGATACTGCGGTGGGGCTGCTGTCGGCTTCGGATCTTTGCTTCCCGGTGCCAATTTCTTGAAGAACGCCACAACGGGATTCTTGGACTTGGGTGGAGTCGCAGGAGCTGGTGTCGGGGCTGCTTGAGACGGCAAGGGTGCCGGCTGAGGTGCCCGGACATTTTGTCCGGCCATTGGTTGTTGAGTTCTGATGCCCGCTGCAGGAGCGGCAGCTGCAGCAGGTTGTTTCGGATTGGTTGCCGGCGTGGCACCATTCGGTCCGGGCATTGGAGTCGGCTTGATGTCCGTATTCAATTCGGGCATTTCGCGCCCGTCTTGTTGATACAGAAGTTCGAGCTGTCGCATCACTTCGGACTTCTTTTCGCCCGATGCCGATGCCTGGGGAGTTTCTGTCCTGGCAACCGGTTGAATGGTGACGTCAGCTTCAGTCACGGGGAGCAATTGCGGAGGAGGCGATGCAGGCTTGCCAAGATGAAAGAACGGCTTCTTGGCTGCAGGCGCGGCTGGAGCTGGACCAGCGGCAAATCCTGGATGCTGACCAAAAACACCTGCGGCTGCGGCACCTAACAACAGCATTCGCAAACGGTCACTGCCTCGCAGATTCATCACGATTTCTCCCCATTGGACAGGCTTGAACCTGGTCCCATTTCACCAGTGATCGATCACGGCGCTGGCGACGATTCCGCCGAAACTTCACCACGCGAGTCGGCCCGCGCGGGCCGCGCCTTCGACACATGGACTCTGTTCAGTCACGATATCTGTCATCGTCGCAACGATTGTTCGAGGTGTTAGGGTTCTGCCGTCTGTGACACAGATTCGGGTGGTAACAACGATTCCGATGGAATGAACGGAATTTCGAACAGACTCAACCTGATCAGAGAAGCTTGCGCAAGTTCTCTATTCAACCGTCAGCAGGCGACGCGCGAACGGCGTTGTGTTTTCGCAACACTGGCATCACCGTCGAAGAGATTGCATAAGCGTTTGGAAAGAAACTGTTTGCAGAGAATTTGACACTCCGGTTTCTTGTTGCATGTTGCCATGAATCACCATCGGACCGGGTTCATTCGTCTGAAGCTCCTGGAGATTCTCTGCCGCGGCCAATGAGTCGTAACCCTCTTTCGGAAAACAGCATGCGTCATTGAGTTGAGCCGGAAAAGCACGTTTCTGGCTCAGGCGGGCGCGACTGGCATTCAATCTGCTTTACAGACCGTTCAATCTGTGAAACACAGAGCCAGCAAGCAAAAGAGATTAAGCCAGATCTTCAGAAAGGACCCGACACCATGACCAAGCTCATCAACACCCTGATTCACGACGAAGCCGGTTTCATCATCTCCGCAGAACTCGTGCTCGTCTCAACGATTGCCGTACTGGGGATGATCGTCGGTCTGTCCGAAGTAGCACTCAACGTCAACAACGAACTGGAAGACGTGGGGTCTGCGATCGGGTCGATGAACCAGACATACTGTGTGAAGGGTGTCAAAGGTCATCAAGGGTCTGCCAGCGGAACCGAATTCCGCGACAACATCGATCACTGCGACAATACCTGCGACGTCCAGGGATTCGAAGGCCGCGGTGAATACTCGGAATGATCGAGTCTGACGGACCTGGTATTCAACACAGCACTTGAACCCTGAGCGAACTCATTCCACAGTCAGGTGAACAGCCTGCCTCAGATAGGCTGGCATCAGGAAAGACCCGTTGGCAAGCCCATAGCGATTCAGCCACGGGAACAAT
>CAXBSB010000013.1:0-56852 GCA_963977965.1 uncultured Schlesneria sp. | reverse complement strand
GGAAGACGCAAAGGAAAGAAGTGGATTCAAACACGTTGTGTGGCGCATCGACGATCGAAACCGGACGCTAGCGCGTGCCGGCTGATGGCCTTTGTTACACAGCCAATGATTGCGACATCACCACCCGTCCGAGAGACAAAGATGTGGGTAACATTGACTCCACCCTACGTCCTGCCAAGTTCTCTCAGGAGGTTTCATCGATTGGCACTTCCCCTGAGGATGCTGGTTTAATGGAGGTAAATGCTCCGGCTTTCTTGAATTCATTGAGAACCGTCAACCAGCGCTGACGACCTGTCGGGTACGGCCCTCTCAATTCGTCTGGCCGTCGCTGCAGCAGTTCGATGATTCCTCGTTCGATTCCATGTGTCCCACCCGAATGGCCGACGTTGCCAGTCACGCGGTCGACGGGAATCGGAAAGAAGGGTTTTGGTGAGGACTGGCTTGGAGATTCCACGGTTTCGATCGGTCGCCAGCGGATGATCCAGCCCCATTCGTATTGCTCGCACAATTCATCGACCACGGCGATCGGCGAACCTGTCTCTGCTTCGTAGTAGGCGAAACTATCTTCCTTCGCGATTCGTTTTGCTTCCGCGAAGTCGATCTTCGATGGCAATGGTTCAGATGTCGACTCAGCCGCCCGGGCTGGCAGCAATTCAGAAAGTGTTAAACCTCGCAGTTCCACTTCTTCTGGTTTCGCAGTCACTTCAAGCAGCGCGCCAGCAGCAACACTGATCGCCACTTCGCGGTGAGGAGCGTAAACGAGAGCATTTCCGTTGTGTGTGACCACCCACAGGTTTCCAGCTTGCCGGAGTTCAATGATGTCTCGCTTCACCAACTCCTCCGTGAAACGCGTGTTGCTTGGACGGGAAGAACCCGCAATGGCAAGGCTACTAAGGCGCAGCCTCGACGGCAATGGCCTGCTGAAGCGGCTGATGGCTCGTTGATGTTGATTTCCTAAGAGACGAACGTGAAGAGGGTTACCACAGAGAACGCAGGGGGGGCCACAGAGGAAGGGAGAGAAGGGAATGGATTTGGGAGAACGATCGATCGAGTGTCTGATCCAAAATCCTGAAATGTCGGAATTCAATTGATGACGAGTTACACCTGTTCGTTGAACTCGGTTGCACAAGGTCACCAAACAGCGGTAGAAACTGAAGCGGCGATTTTCACTGACGTTACTAATGCGGGACTGCCTCTAACTCTTCGAGGTCACGTGATGCAAACTTCTTATGTACTCGTGCCAGACTTCAAAAGGATTGCCGTCCGCTGGATCAGCTTGGCCTTGCTGATTTCAACTGTTGCGACTGCTTACGGTCAGGCTGAGCCAACAGGTGATCCCGCAATACTGCCAGCAGGAGCCAAACTCGAACGACTCTGGAATGAAGGAGAGTTCACCGAAGGTGTGGCTGTTGCCAAAGACGGGAAAGTCTATTTCAGTGACATTGCCATCGAAGCAAAGAACCCGGGCCGAATCATGCGATTCGATCCTGCGACCGGAAAGACAACGGTTCACGTTGCCGATAGTGGCCAGAGCAACGGCCTGTTTTTCGATTCCAAAGGACGCTTGCTGGCTGCATGCGGTGCAAACATCGGCTTGCGAGGCCTGTGTGAGGTTACGGCTGATGGAAAAATGAAGGTCGTCGTCGACAAGTTCGAAGGGAAGAAGTTCAATTCTCCTAACGATCTTGTGATCCATCCGTCGGGCCGAGTCTATTTCAGTGATCCTCGGTATGTCGGAAAGGAGTCTCTGGAACTGGATCATATGAGCGTTTATCGCGTTGATCCCGATGGAAAAGTTCATCGAGCAACAACCGACATCCGCAAGCCCAACGGTGTGATTCTGTCACCCGATGCCAAGACGCTTTACGTTGCTGAAACCGACAACGGAGCGACCGGCCTGGAACCTGCCGGAACTGCACCCCAGGAACCTCGCATGACGCTCAATGCATTCCCCATTCACGACGACGGCAGCCTGGGGCCGAAGAAGGTGCTGATTGATTTCGGCAAGGGAACTGGGACCGACGGGATGACAACCGACACCGCTGGCCGGATCTACTGTGCGATCCGAAAGGAAGAACGCCACGGAATCGTGGTTTACTCTCCAGTCGGTAAAGAGCTCGCCTATATCCCCACGGAACCTCTGCCAACCAATTGCACGTTTGGAAAAGGTGCAGAAGGATCGGTCCTGTACATCACTGCCGGTACCGGTTTGTACCGCATCAAGTTGAAGTCGACGGGGTATCACCCGGAACTTCCGGCGCGATAGTGCGGGCCGCACTTCCGTGTCGCGTCGGAACATGGATTTGACGCGGCAGTATGACGCCTGCAGGATGCCGCTGAATGAATTGGCTGCAACCAGAAATCTACGCTTGCACAACGACCGGTGGTTTCTTGCACCGGGGAGTTTTGTGCGGCGAAGCGTCATAGCCGTGTGACTTCAGCGTCGCGACGAATTCGTCGATGTATCCATGTGTGACGAGTATCCGCTGAGCCGTGGTTGCTGCCACGGCACCCAGTAGTTCATCGTAATCGGCGTGGTCCGATAGAGCGAATCCCTGTTCGACTCCTCTTTTGCCGGGCTCATCGGGTAGAACCATCCACCCGGAAGCAAATGCGGTGGCGTAGTGACCGTGAAAGGCGAGTCCCTTTTCCCAGCGAGATGCCGGGGGCATCAGAATCAGTGAACGTGTCCAGTCCGTTACCAGCGATGCATCATTCCAGCAGCGTGTTGCAGGCAACGCGATCCCGGATTGCCGGTACAGATGGTTCATTTCCTCGATATTCGGATGGGCGTAGACCGGTCCCAGCGATGAATCGAGCCCCGCCAGAATTCGTTGCGCCTTGCCGAGTGAATAGGCATACAGCAGGCTCGCTCGTCCCGTTGCCTGGTTTCCTCGCCACCAGTCGTGGATGGTGGCATACGTCACCGATTGCGGTGCCCAGTGATAATGAGGGTGTCCAAATGTCGATTCCGTGATGAAGGTGTGACATTTGACTGGTTCGAATGCGTCGCACGTCGGATCGGGAGCTACCTTGTAATCACCTGACACAACCCAGACTTCGCCCTTATGCTCGACGCGTACCTGGGCACTCCCCAGGATATGGCCCGCCGGATGGAGCGAAACTTCGACACCATCGAGGTTCAGTTTTTCACCAAACGCCAGCGACTGGATCTGGGCACGTGGTCCCATTCGATGCTGCAGGATCAATTTCCCCGTTGCGGCTGTCAGATACTTGCGTGAACTGCGGACTGCATGGTCACCGTGTGCATGCGTAATCACGGCACACGCCACGGGACTCCATGGATCGATATGAAATCCGCCGCGCGAACAATAGAGTCCGGCTGAAGTCAGTCGCAGCAGTGGTTCACGGGACATGCGTCTTCAGGCTCTTTCACGTGTCGGGTCATGCGATGCCGGGCAGTTTCAGCGATGGATTCGAAAGCAGGGCTGAACTTAACCTGCAGTGTTCTCGGTTGAGGATGTGTTGCCGGGGCTGAGGATTTCGTCCAGGACACTGTCGGGCCGCACCTTTGCAGGAAGCTGGCCAAGATTTCGATGAGCAATCAACTCGGCGACAATGCTGACAGCGATCTCGGGAACAGTTTGCGACCCGATATCAAAGCCCAGCGGAGCATAAACACGTGACAGCGCCTGACGTGAAATTCCGTCACGTAACAGATCTTCAAAGATCAGCTTGATCTTGCGGCGACTGCCAATCATTCCGACGTATCGTGCCTTGGTTTCTGCCAGGTGAAACAATGCCTGTTCGTCATGGTTGTGACCTCGCGTGACGATAATGCAGTAGGTGCTGGCGTCGATCTGCAACCCACGCAGCGCCGTGTCAAACGTATCAACTATCAAACGTCGTGCCCGTGGGAATCGTTCGTGATTACAGTATTCCTGGCGATCATCGACGACCCAGACATCGAAGCCAACATCCGTTGCCAGTTCTGCCACGCGTTGTCCCACGTGACCTGCACCGATGATCAACAACCTGCATCGCTTCAGGTAGGGCAGATAGGAAACCCCCGATGCAATATAAGGGCGGGGCCGCTCATCCAAAGGTTTCAGATGTGCCTGGATCGGTTCTGGTAGTGGATTTGAGCTGGTTGCAGACGCTGCAGTAACAGTCCGACGTGCCAGCACAGCACCATGCTCGTCAAGCAGCCACCGATCCGTATTCACTCCGCCGCCGGATTTTTCGGAGTCGATGACAATCGCTTCGGTCGCCCCAATCCCGGCCGTCACCGTATCGAGCAGCACTCGAAAATACGATGCGTCGTCTCCGGGACGTACTGGATCAACCAGCAACTTCATCCGTCCACCGCAGATTAAACCATCATCCCAACCGTAGTCACTGTCCAGTTGAAATGTCAGCAGTTCCGTTGTCCCGTCTTCCAGAACCTGCAGAGCACGGCGTTTGACTTCCGCTTCGACACAGCCGCCCCCCAGAGTGCCGATCTGAGAGCCATCGGGGAAGACCAGCATCGCGGCCCCTGCCTTCTGCGGCGTAGACCCACGCGTTTCGACCAGTGCTGTGTAACAGACAGGACGACCCGAACGAACAGCCGAATCAAGTTCACGAATCAATGACTGCATTTCAAAGGAATCTCGTTTTCAAAAGCTCGGGACATGCATGGTGCCGATGCTGATGAGGAATGCCAACGTGCTGCAACGGAGTGAGAAGCTGAAAGGAGGTCGTGATCGGCAACTACTTTGCTTTCGGATGAACGATCACTTGCAGTCCCTGCGATTTCGTTGAACGCATGTACTCTGTCACACGTTCGGTCTTGGGGTCCAGATGCCCCTTCTCCAGTTTGGCGACGATGGTAATCGAACTGTCGATCGCCTGTCGGACTCCCGATGCTCGTTGAACTTCAGGTCGGCCAGTTCTGTTGCCGATTTCCAGAATACGGAATGGCCCGACGATTTCACTGTTCGACGAAACTGTGGTGGGACCACCACCTTCGCCGGTTCCCGGTGTGGCAATCGCACCACCCACACGTGGCAGGACGAATGAAATTTCGTCGTCTGGATTCACGCGTGACGAATTGAACGTGCGAGTATCGACGGGAATCCAGAGGGCCACTTCGTTAACCCCGAGCTTTTCGTTCAGGTCTTTAGTCGCGGGAGTTCGTATATCCTGGCCCAGTACCAGTTCCCCCCCTTGAAAACTGCGCGTGGTCGGGAAGCCTGTAATCAGTTTCATTTCTTCATAGCGCGGGGCGACCTGTTCCAGGTTGCCTACAGCACTGCGGGGAATATTGATTCTGACCAGATGATCTTCACGCAGAATGTCCCCGACATTCAACTGAACATCCGATCGGATCGCGATGAACGAGACCTTGGCTTCCTTACCTGCCAGTCGCTCCAGATACATCCAGTTACAGACAGCCCCCGCCAGTCCCAGGCCGATTGACAGTAGAATTCCCTGGACACCCTTCATCGTGATTCCCTTTCAGGAGCTGACCAGATGACACCCGTCAGCCGACCATCATGCTCGCACCGAATCTGTACGTCTGACAGAACTCGTTCGCGTCGATATTTCAAGTTTGCAGAATTCTCACCCACGTCTCGCGACACAAGTGCACCCGTTCCGAATTGTTCTTCGAAATGTTGTACCCACCCGGCGAGGTCGCCGCGACCCTGAATCACTCGCCATTGACAACCGTCAGATCCGCCAAGGCTGGTGATGTTCTGTGCACCTTTGGGAAGTTCGATTTTCGTCAGCGGATCACTCTGTGCCGATTTCGCGGACTTGGGATGGAACACGTAAATTGTCCACTCTCCCGGCGCCGTGGGAAAGGCCAGCCCCCAGCCGACGATTCGCTGGGTGATCAAATCGTTTCCACCTTGCTCCGTGAATCGCGTGGCAACGAATGATGGCAGTGGCTTCTGTCGTCGATAAACGTTGCCGCGTGTGGAATCCCAGAAGACGGGCGGGGCAACCTGCAACGCTTCCAGCCAGTCTCGTTCGGCGTCCTCCATGATACTCGGAATGATTTCCGCGCTGGTGACGATTGCCTTCCCGAGTCGAGTCAATTCCTCGTCCAGTTGTTTCGGCCCACCTGCGAACGGTATCCGTTCAAGCGTCGTTGACGCAGAACCGAACTGGATGGTAACAGGGGTTCGGTCCCAGTCCAGGTCTGCGGTATTCACGATTGGTGGTTCTGGAGTCGACTCAGGATCGACTCGCCACCATTCGATGAGTTGTTGTCCTGTCGATAACCCCACCATGATCAAGAAGGAAATCACTAACAGGTCGATGGCTCGTCGAGTCATACGGCGAGCCAGATTTGGGCTCGCAGCAGTGACTGCACCCTGAGGCGCAGGATCAACGGTCGAACTGGTCGGCGCGGGGTGAGTCAATGACCGACTCCCACGGGCGAAGGCGGGCAGGGGCAGCGCGTCATTGGTGGACACTGGCATGGACTCAGGTTCCCCGGAGATCCACAGCGTGGCAGAGTTCCCATGAATTGAGCCAGATCCTTGTAACGCTGTCGGAGTGGATCGATGGATGCGTCGTCGAAACCGCACATTTCCAGTTCGCAAATCCACGTGCGATACATGTTGGTAAACCGGCGAGAGAAACTGCACGGCAAATCGTCAATACGGCACAACAACGATCCTGCGTTTCGCTGTCCGTCACCGTCCAGTCTGGAGACGCCGCTGTTGTAGACATCCATGGGGTCCAACATGCACAAGCGACTCATACGCGGATACAAATCCGGCGGCGGAAACCCCGAATAGCGGATGAACTCTTCATCATTATCCAGCGGGTAAAGATGCGACCGGGTATTGCTCTGCTGCAACTGGCGCAGATGATCGTCCAGTGCCTGCAGGTTCTTGGCGATATCGCCGTCGCGTCCGGCGAGTTCCGTATGGTCGATGTCCCACCAGAGGTCGGCACGAATGTGATTGTTCCAGGGAATTCCAATAGCGTAAAACTGCCATTGATTGTCAAACACGTCCTGCTTCAGATTGAATCTGAACCGGCCGCTTCCAGGAATGGCACCTCGCAACAACGGTAACGGCTTGTCGAGGACAGCGTTTCCTTCCAGAACCAGACCATCCATTTCCATGCGTCCGGGAACGTTGACGGTGTTGTCGGCATGGGGGGCGGTCAATTGCGGTCCGCGAACGCAAGGGCAGAGTAATTCCTGGCGCGAGTCCCAGAGTTGGCTGGAAGTCGGAAGATCGGTTCCATTGCTGGTAGTCAGAGGAGCATTTGAAGGCCAGTACGGAGGATTGGGATTGAATTGGCCTGTGCGAGCATTGACCGTGCGATAGGCAGCGTAGCGAGCATTAGTCTGGGTCCGAATTTTCCAGGCCCCAACAACTCCAAAGTCGATCATCAGGGCCATCATCATGACCAGAATCGGCAGTGCGAGCGTGAATTCCAGTGGTGCCAGTCCCTGCCTCGCATGCATCCGGGTTACGCCGCGCATCGACCGGCGCAGTATCCCGTGCGGAGTTTCTGAACGCAGTGATGTCGAAATTCGTTGCATAATCAATGCGTATTCACGAGGTGAAATTGCTGCAGAGACATGTTTTGCAGGTTTGGGGGCTGTGACCCGGACAACGCTCCATTCAAGTATGTTCCCGGATGCTGTGAAAGAATCGTTGGAACGCTGGCGGCGGTTGCGGGGACCAGTTTGACTGTCCAGTTCTGATTGAACGAATCCCACTCACCGAACTGTTCCCACCGGGTGTTCATGGCAAAGGTCGGCAAGTGGCGTGCGATCTGTGGATGGCCGGGATTACTGTTTGACCAACTGTAAAGATCCCATGATCCAGGAGCTGTATCGTACAGGTAGGAGCAGCAGGTTCCATTTGGCGGACACGGATACAAGTGGACCCACGGAGCGTTTTCGGGCCAGCGAGATCCCCAGTTCACTCGAGAAAACTTGCCGCGCGGCAGGAACAGTGTCGCCTGAGCGAATGCCGTCGCGTAGGCCTGACTGTCACGCTCCAGCGGATTTTTGAACAGTCCCGGGAACATTGGCTTCTGATGCGGCCAATAGACTGCAGAAACGTAATTGTACGAGCTTTCCAGCGTTGCCTGGGTGATCGGACTGGCGGGAACACAGGGCCGTTCAGGGAAATCAGGGGTCATCACGCAGCCATCAAAATCCCAAGGCGAATTTGGTTGAGGCCCCGGCGACGGTCCACCGTTGTAAGGTCGCGTCGGGGCATCGCGCATAACGAATGGCAGGTTGGTCAATGGGTATTCGTGGTTCAGCAGGTAATCCAGATTGGCACACGTGTAGATTCGCCAGAAGTTGATGTAGTTCGACATCTTTGCAGACGAAGCCCCGTAATCAGGGGTTCCGTCGTCCGGGTATTCAAAGTATGGACTCATCCAAAGCCGGATCCAGTCGTTCAGGTATTGATGAGCCCGGATGTGTCGAAGTTTGCGAGCGATACATTCTGAACAGGAGTAGCATGTGGGGCAGTCAGGGACGACGTTTTCTCCGACCTGCATCAAATCCTGACCGTATCGGGAGGAATCGATCATTGGCAGTGTACGAGTCGGCGCAGCATTTTCGTCGCGTGTACCGACGACCGTGACATTCGTGCACCACAACAAACCTCGCAAATCCTGATTCAGATGCTGCGATTTCGTTCTGGTTCCGTACCGTTGCGCCAATTCATCGGTTGCGACGCTGGCGATGTACGGAGCGGTCATCAAAACGGCACGTTGAAATCGTGGCAGGAATCCCCCTTCAGGAGATCGATC
Source organism: uncultured Schlesneria sp. (assembly GCA_963977965.1). Taxonomy (GTDB): domain Bacteria; phylum Planctomycetota; class Planctomycetia; order Planctomycetales; family Planctomycetaceae; genus Schlesneria. The sequence goes on along the minus strand of CAXBSB010000013.1, from coordinate 48,110 downwards.
AGGAATGCCTGCACTGTTTTCAAATTCGGGACCAGCCAGAATGTATTCGAACAGAGGTAGCGTCAGCTTCGATTCCAGAAACGCCATCTGGGCGAATTCCTGAACCATCATTTGTTCGATTGGAATTTTTTGAAGGATGGCGTCGCCCATCTCTTTGAATTTTTGAGAAAGGGGCTGTGTCCCCGTTCCTGTGGAAAACGCTCGCCCGGCCGCTTCCCATGCTTGCAGGATTTCAGGGACAAATTTCTCGGATTTGCGATCACGTCCTTCACGCATGTAGGCCACGAGGGCAAACGTTTCGCATTCCAGGTGATTGGCAAATGCAATCGCATTCATTCCGCGAGCGATGACAGTCGCTCCCGAATAGGCAGCGGCGTCGGCTGCATTCTGCATTCGCAGTTTGTCATCAATCTGTCGTCCGACGTTGACGACCAGCACCAGCAGGATCGTAAACATGAAGATGGCAAACACTGACAGAGCGCTGATTGCCCCTCGCTGATCTCGATGCAATCGCCGTAAGAAGTTTGATGGGAGTTGAGCAATCGCTGGACCGCGTTTATTGACGTCGGCGGTCCTGATGTCGCGGTGCGCGGACTTTCTGCCCTCTTTCATTCGCTGCCAGAAATGCTTTATTTCTGTGTTCATGCCAACGGACCTTCTAGTTTGTCGGCAAGGCGTACGAGGGTTGAATGTAAGGCTTGACCGATTTCCAGCCTTCACACGTCATGGTTGCAGCAGCCTGAATCTGGGTTGTGTAGAGCGTTCGAGATGCATCCAGATTGGTGGCGTTAATACGTGGACTGACACGGTCTGGCAGGCCGTCCGCTCGAACCAGTCGCGCTGCAAGCAGTCGACCAGGGCCTGGCAAGAGGGCGAACTGATGAACCACATAGACAGTGATTGGATCTTGCCAGCCGATTTCCGCCTCGCGAAATGTCGACTGGCGTTCAGGATCGGGACACGTGTGATTGCGAACGTTGTAAGCCGTGTAATTGATCGAATCGCGTCCTCGAGGATCGAACGAATCACGCCACTCGACGATGACGCGTGTGTTCTGGTCAGCGTAGTTCAATTTGTTTGCAATCCGGTTTGCAATCTGAGTGTTGGACTGCGAAGCGGGAACAAGCATGGCGTAGACCTGCTGATTGGCCAGCGCAAGGCTCCCCAGGTAGGGCATCTGCCCGCGGGCTCCCAGACTTCGTGACGGGCAAAGTGGCATCAGTGCCTGAACAACCGCGGCTCGGACCTTCCACAGTTTCATACTGTTGCTGGCTGCAGTGACTTCGTAATCCGTGTAGTCGCCATCAGACATGGTTGGCCGCTCATTCAAGCGGTTTTCGACTTCGATGTAATCGTTGATCTCCTGGTCTGAATCGTGTAGCGCCGCAGGTAACCAGACGGCCGCAGAACGGGCGCCGGCGAACGCTGCGTAGTGAATTACCATCTGTGCGATCATTAACTGGCTGACCTGCACGATCAGGAGCACGACCATGACAAAGGCAGGCATGGTAAGCACGAACGCGAGTGACTGAACGCCCCCTTGCTGGCAGGCATGAACCTGTCTCAGACGCTGCCAGCACCACGATTTTGTGCCAACAGCGAGAACCAGGCGCAGAATCACGAACGACGCACAGAGCACGACGAAACAGGGGAAGCAGGCGATGAGGATTTGGCGATTCACGGCAACCTCATTCAACACCACACGATAAAACTCGGACCGCAAAAACTCAGACCGCAGAATTCAGAATGCTCAGCCACAAGTCGTTCGTCACGATCAGGACTGCCACCAGCGCCGCTGGTGCCAGAAACAACGTCTGCTTTAACGGTTGCCGGGCTGCAGGCGGCAATGGGACCCAACCCCCCGCTTGCCAGACTTTGGCCAGATGGCGAACACACTGCGACATGATGTTCGTAAATCCGATCTGCCAGACAATCGTCACTCCCCCGAATACTCCTCCCAGAACCAGCGTCCACAACAGGGCTTCCACCCCGCGTTCGAATCCCAGAAAGGCTCCCATCATGGCGATCAGCTTGAGATCACCTCCTCCAAGACCGAACAGGACAAAACAAACCAGCATCAATCCGCCGCAGACGAAGAAGCCTTTGACTGAGTCTTCGAATGCAGGCATCCCCCCAGCCACCGACCGCATGACGAATCCCAGCACAATGCCGGGATACGTATTCCAGTTATAAATCATCTGGGCGCGAATGTCGGTGATTGTCGCTGCAACGAGCAACAATAACAAAGTGACCAGAATCCCAATGGTCCAAGTCACAACGGCCTCGCACCCAGTTGAGAGTTTCAGTTCGTTCCCGTTCCGGAACCGCCGTTGGTGACATTGTTGCCTTCGTTTTCCAGGTTCTGCATTCCCTGGTTGAAGTAGTCACGGATCTTTGGCCAGCCGTACTTGAGAATGAAGATCAGGATCGGCAGCGCGATGGCCGCAACGATCAGGATCGTTTCCAGGCTGACAGCCCCTCGCTCATCGCGATGGACACGCTGCCAGAGTTTTCGCCAGGAGCCTTGCCACATGTCATGTTCCCCGCAGTTGTCGTTGCCGTCCGGGACGGGACAAACGTTGATTCAGGCTGTCACATTAAAGGCCACGAAACTTGCACGCACAACATTTCCCAGACCAGTTGCATGACTCGCTTTCCCTTCGTGACGATGAACAGCACGATGGGCAGCATGGCAGCCAGGATCAACATGTAATCCATCGCCGCCGCACCACGACGGTTTGAACAAACTCGGTTGTGTGTTCGTGTAAGTACTCGCATTTGGAAGTATAGTGTAATCTGCAGGAAACGCTGACGCCAGAAAAGGATTCCTTTTGCCTGCAGGAAAGGCGTCAAACGGAATCGGCAAGTTTCGGCCCGTTCCCTGATGACGAGCGGATGACCTCGACCTGCTCCAGCCACTGGATCATCCGATCCATTGATTCGGTCCAGTCTGATTCGTGAAAGACTTCATGGACATGCATCGGTAGCGATACAAGTTCGCTCGACCGCGAGTTCGTCTTGGAGAGCCACTCTGCCAGGATATCGCCGTCAGTCGTCTCGTCCTGCATGCCACGAAACGCCAGTATCGGAACCTGAATCCTGTCGGCGTCGCGCAGTCCTTCCTGAATGCAGCGCTGCATGGCGAAGAACCAGCTCGCCGTGACTGTGCGAACGATGAGGGGATCATTCCGCCGCTCTTCGGCAAATCGGGCATCACGTGTCATATTGCGAGGATCCAGGCCGTTTCGAAACCGGGCCGTCGGAATGAACCGCACCAGCAATTGTCCGAGCAGTCGCTTGATTGGATTGACTCGCAACTTCAGCCCCAGTAGTGGTGATGTCAGAACGAGGGCCGCTGGGTCAACACAACCCATTTGCACACCGCGGATTGCGATCAGTCCTCCCATGCTGTGACCAAACAGCACGGCCGACTTGTTCTGCAGTTGGAAATGACGCCAAATCTCGCCGAGATCTGACGGATATTCTTCAAATGAAAGGACATGCGTCCGAGTACCCTCCGAACAGCCATGTCCACGCAGGTCTCCGATAATTACCCGCCAACCTCGCTCGGCCAACCATTCGGCGAAGTGACCATATCTGCCCCCGTGTTCCCCCAGTCCGTGAACACATACAAATGTGCCGATGGATTGTCCCGAGGTTGGCAGGTGGTCTCGAATATACAGCCGGTTTCCACCCGCCCCGTCGATCTCGATGATCTCCATCTTCATTTCCGAAACCTCATTCAGAAAAAGAGTTGCATCCGTTCATCGAGGCGGTTTTCGAGCGGTTCTGCGAGTGGAATTGTGCAAGAGTCGGTAAAGGTTTGGTCGCTGTTGTTACTGCAGGTTATGGACAGGAGTCGGGACTATAACATGAAATGCGACAGTCGGTTAAGCATCGTTTCGCCGTTAAAACTGAAAACTTCGTGGGAAACTTTTGAATCCGGGCGGTGTTCTACGACAGAAGTGACAATTGCGTACTAATCTTTCCCAAATCTCGGCGAAGGTTTCGCGGGACTTCTGGGTAATTGGTAGGTTTTGATTTTCTTGCCGATTGTTTCTTCGAGAGAAAAACTGGGGAACTGTTGGCGGGATTTGTGAGTCTGAACCGAAAGAGACAACTGGCAGTAAAACAGGCGGCAGGAAATTCCGGTTTCGATGACATGTGACGGGGTTTGAGGCCGGTCCTGACGACAGTGCGGTTTGCAACGTTGAAAATAAATGGTTAGACTGCAGTCCCAGTTTTGAGGGGATTTGTGGTTCTGACTGATGTTGATTCTGATCAATAACCACGCCTCAGGCTGTTCTGCGGGGAGTGAATCGTGAGCGTTGATTTTCGTGCGAATGAACCTGAAGTGTTCGAAATGGAAATTGAAAGCAACCGCATTCCACGGCAGCTTTCGATGGCATTCGGAATCAGTCTGGTCCTGCACGTCGTGCTGCTGGGATCGCTGGCGATGATCAAGTTCGCCGATAAGATGCAGGCATTCACAACGATCACGAGCGGTCTCGAAGACGAGGTTGATCCCGACCAGTACAAGTTCGATTCCACCATCACCGATCAGTTAGGAAGCGACAGCGACATCAATTCGTTCGCGGCCTCACAGGAAGCGGCGGTTCAGCTTTCGAAAGATCCGCAGAAGGAAGTTGAGCGGACGATTGCAGAAGACGTTGATGTTCCAACGCCTCGCACTGAAGAAATGATCCAGCCAGCCAAGTCCGACATGCTGGCCACTGTCGCCACAACTGGTGCGACTGAGCATCCTGGCGGGGTCGAAGGTGCTGTGGATCGACTGGCATGGGAAATCGCGAACTCCCTGCGAGAAAAGAAAACACTGGTCGTCTGGATGTTCGACGTTTCTCCATCGCTATCGTCTCGCCGTGCTGCCATCGCGGACCGCGTTGAAAACGTCTACAAGCAATTGAACGCATTGAATGTCACCGCGGATAAGGCACTGAAAAGCGCTGTGGTTGTGTACGGTGAACGAACCAACATTGTCACTAAAGATCCAATCGACGATCCGGCGGAACTCGTTCGCCAGGTTCGTTCGATCAAGTCGGAGTCGTCTGGAAACGAAAACACTTTTGCGGCTGTCACTCAGACCGCAAAGCACTTCCAGAAATACCGGACCGATATGCATCGCGACATCATGATCATTGTCGTAACCGACGAAGCTGGATCCGATGCGCCACAGTTTCTGGAAACGGCAATTACCTCGACCAAGCGCTACGGGATGCGAGTCTATTGCGTAGGCGATGCCGCACCATTCGGACGCGATACCACCGAAGCACCCTTTACGCTCGAAAGTGGCGAAACGGTTCTTGGCGTGATGCATCGTGGGCCTGAAACACTGTATCCAGAAGCATTGCGACTGGCATACTGGGGTACGAACGACTATGACCTGCAGAACATGTCGTCAGGCTTCGGGCCTTATGCACTGACGCGTCTGTGTGCCGAAACGAACGGCTTGTACTTCATCGCCAATGAAGGGCGAGGCAAGACGTTTGATCCTCAGACCATGCGAAACTATGCCCCGGATTACCGTCCGATTTCGATGATCGATCATGACATTAACGGTAACAAGGCAAAGAGCTCGCTGATCAACGTCGCTCGAACACTGAAAGTGGAAAGTGTTCCGCTGCCTCGACTGGAATTCCCTGCGGACAGCGACACTGTTTTGCGAAATGCGATTACCGAAGCTCAGCGTCCTGCTGCGGAACTTGAGTACAAACTCAATGCACTGAAGATGATGTTGGAGCCCGGTGAAAAAGATCGTGCCAAGATCAAGGATGCTCGTTCTCGGGCTGGTTATGATCTGGCCATGGGGCGCGTCCTGGCGCTGCAGGCACGCAGTTTTGGTTACAACATGATGCTCGCTGAAATGAAGAGCTCACCGAAGAAATTCGACAAGGCTGGTAACAATCAGTGGCGACTGGTTCCTTCCAAGGACATCAACTCTGGTGCGAATACGAAGAAGCTTGCCAACAAGGCGATGGAGTATCTGAAGCGAGTTATCGACGAGCATCCAAATACTCCTTGGCAGATGCTTGCTGAACGCGAACTTGGTGCACCAATGGGGTGGGAATGGAAAGAAGCTCACTTCAATCCCGCTCCAGCTGGAATGGGTGGTGGAAACAACAAGCCTGGGCCAAAGTTCATCGAAGTCGAAGATCCCACCACGAAGAAGAAGAAAAAAGTGATGGTGAATTCGGAGCCGCAACGACGTGACATCTGATTGAACTGGTCTTGGGCTGACGCAGATCCGTAGCCTTCAAAATTTGAATTTCATCGAAATCGACTCCCCTCGCTGAGGTTCTCGCGAGGGGATTTTCGTAATATGTCATTCCGAGTTGGTCGGTACGCTGCTTCATCCGCCCGCCTCATCGGAGTCCGTTTTGCCGGAGATCGATGAATCATGGTCAAAATCAATCGCGAGGTCGTAGTCGGGGTCACGATCTCATTGCTGCTGCACGTGGCCTCACTGGTTGCCCTTTCGTTCATTGTCTTCCAGGGGCCGCTGGACCAGTTGCAGACGGTGCTCGATTCCGTCTTCGATGAAGAACGGGTCCAGGAAGAGTTCACTCAGGATGTTGAACAGTCGACCGTAGCGGCCGATGCTGTCAACTATGTCTCTGGGTCGATGGCTATGGGGGATGCGACGGGCGGAGTCGCGGGGCCCGTCGTCGCACAACAAAAAATCGAACAGGCTGAGAGCCTGCGAGTGCCGGACGTCAAAGTGAACATCGGTTCGATGAATGTTCCTGGCTTGAACATCATCAGCAAAGACCTTGGAACAGGGCAGGTGACGGGTGAAGTTGGACGCGTAGTCGAAGGCTATGGTGCCGCTCTTGGCCAGATGACTCAGGAACTGGTCCGGTTGATGCGTGAATCCAAAGTTCACGTCGTCTGGATGTTCGATGAATCCGAGAGCATGAAGGATGACCAGAAAGAAATTCGCGAGCGGTTCCATAAGGTGTACGAGGAACTGGGGCTTGTTCAGAAGCATGATTCCAAACTGAAAGCTTCGGACGAAATCCTGCTGACAACAGTTGTCAGTTTTGGCGAAAGGGTCACAGAGCTGACTCAAAAGCCAACTTCGAATGTTGACGAAATCCGAAAGGCGATCGATAACATCAAGGTCGACGAAAGCGGAAAAGAGAATACCTGTGCCGCGATCATGTCAGCGGTCAGTAAATACCAGGCGGGCGCCGTCCGGCAAAAGCGAAAGCTGGTGGTCATCCTGGTCACGGATGAATCCGGCGACGATGGGCAGCTTGTTGAAGAAACGATTGATCGCTGCAAGAAAAGTGATACTCCTGTCTATGTGCTCGGACATTACTCGGTGTTCGGCTATCCTTATGCCCGGATGAGCTGGGTTGATCCGAAGTACAAGTTGACACACTGGCTGCAGATCAATCGCGGGCCCGAAACTCCCTTCCCAGAATGTCTGCAGTTCGATGGTCTGCATGGTCGCTGGGACGTTTTCTCCAGCGGTTTTGGTCCCTATGAACAGGTACGCATCGCCAAGGAAACTGGAGGGATCTTCTTCATGCTTCCTGGGACCGAAGCAAACCTCGCCGGGGCTGGTTCACTGGAGCAGCGTAAGTTTGACCTGCTGGACATGCGGGAATATCTCCCAGATCTGAGTTCACGAGTCGATTATGCGATGCAGCGCAGCAGCAGCCGATTCCGTGAAGCACAGTGGCAGGTCATCGTCAAGCTGAATCCGCACCTGGACAAAGAGCTCAACATGCAGGAGCACCAGTACAGCCTCGATCCTGCCAAATTTGCGACTCAGGGAAAGGTCACGTTTGACCGAGCCGTGCGAGCGATGGGAATGTTGAACGAAGCGGTCAAGGTGCTGGACGATGTCAAGAAGCTACGTGAACGAGAACAGTCACAACGGTGGCGAGCCAATTATGATTTGATGCACGCGCAGTGTCTGGCCTATCGCGTGCGGCTGTTCCAATTGCTCATTTCATTAGATGCTCATCAGAAGGTAAAGCCGATCCCCAAAGATCCGAAGAACAATTTCTGGGATATTCATCGAGTGGCCACGTTGCTGGAACCGGACAAAGAACAAGTTCGAGCAACGCGAGTTGATATGGCCGAACTGAAAAAGCAGCACGAACTGGCCAAAGCGGAATTCCAGGAAGTGATCAAGAATCACCCACGAACGCCATGGGCACGTCGAGCCGCCTGGGAGTTGTCGCCCGGATTCGGAATGAAGTTTGTCGAGAGTTTCTGGGATCCACGTTACGATCTCAAAGACATCAAACTGCCGAAGCCCTAGCAGCCCGTGGCACAAGGGGCAGATTCCTAGCTGTCACATCTGCGTACGATCAGACATCACATCCCTGAAGTCGTAACCGATCATGATCTTTAACATGGCCCGGAAACGCCAACGTCATCTGCAAGCGGCAGAGGGGTATCTTTCGCTGGGGATGCCTGACCATGCTCTGGATGCACTGACGCAAGTTCCAGATTCTGAATTTGCGCTGGAGTGGCAACTGCTGCGCGGGGATGCCCTACGTGCCAAGCAGGAACATCATCAGGCTCTGGAGTGCTTCGAGCGCGCGTTGGAACTCGATCCCAAATCACTGGATGCACTTCTGGGAATGGCCTGGTGTTTCAAGCGGATCGACCGCCTGGAAAAATCGATTGAATCGATGCGGATTGCTTACGAGCATCATCCCAAGGTTCCCATCGTCCTCTATAACTTGTCCTGTTACTACGCGCTCGCAGGGAATAAGGATCATGCCCTGTCCTGGCTTGGGCGAGCCCTGCGGATGAATCGGAGCATGGTCAAGCTGGTCCCTGAAGAAACCGATTTCGACTCATTGCGAAACGACCCGGATTTTCAGCACCTGTTGGAACTGTCATCTGGCGAGTAGGACGATTACGATCAGGCTTCGGTTTTTGGCTTGGTCTTGAATTAAGTCTCCTGTTCTGTGTCACTGGCTGTGACAAGTAGTTGTTCTGGGGAAGCCATCGTGTTCCTGCTGGCTCAATTGTCGTTTGTGCCGGGGTTGGGCGGGATTCCAGGAGGATGGTTCGTCGAATCTTTCGGCGGTGTTCTGGGATTGGTGTATTCAATCCTGTGGTTCTGGATGCTGTTGCATTGTATTCGCACGGAACCTGATCGACAGACATGGCTCTGGCTGTTGATTTTTGTTCCGGTCATCGGGCCACTCGCCTACTTCACGACGCGATTTCTTCCCTCGACGGAATTGCGCCCCCCGGCATTCATGCGTCGCTGGACACGCTGCAGTGAATTGAATCGGCTGGAGACGGCGGCGATACAGATCGGAAATCCCCATCAATTCGTCCTCTGGGGTGATGCTCTGCGCGATGTCGGACGTTTCGATGAGGCGGCCAGTGCCTACCAGAGGGCGTTGGCAAAAGAGCCGCAGAATCTTCCTGCACTGTGGGGAGCGGCACAGGCGGCCATGGCACTGCATTCTCCAGCCGATGTGCAAGAATTCACGACGCGCATCCTGGAAAAAGATCCGCAATACAAGTTCGGTGATGTCTCGCTGGCATGCGGGAAAGCCTTGGTGGAACTGGGTGAGACAACTCCGGCTCTCGATCATCTGGAGCGTCACGTTCAGCGCTGGCGGCACCCGGAAGCGGTCTATTTGCTGGCGTCTCTACACGCTGACCAGGGAAATTCAGAGATTGCCCGCAAGCACCTGCAAGCCTTGATCTACGACGTGAACGGCAGCCCGGCAGCCATCGCTCGCCGCCACGGCCGCTGGAAAAGTCGAGCTCGACAGCTCTTGAAGAAGCTGGGGGCGTAGTCAGTGTGCGGCCGAACAGTTGAGATCTGGATCACGCAACTATTCGTTATCGCCGTTGATGCAATCGTCTGCCACAGACCTGTTTCTGTACTTCAGAGGTTGTCTCTCGTCCGTGGAGAGATACACTGATATGGTGACATTCGAGCTGTTTACCGTTGGTCGTCATTTTCTGACAAGGTACGTTGACGCTACATGGACTCAAACGCGGTCTTTGCAATCCTGTTGTTGATTGCTGGCATCGGAATTCTGACGGCCGAGGTTTTTGTTCCCTCGGGTGGACTCCTCGGTCTGATTACGTTTTTTACGTTGTTCGTCTCGATCGTATTTGCCTATCGAGCCTGGGGAACTTCACACCCGAATATATTCTGGTCTTTTTGCGGGGTTTTGCTCGGGCTGATTCCGCTGGCCATTGGAACGGCGTTCTACATTCTGCCTGGAACGGCTTTGGGTAAGCGGGTTCTGCTGGAAGCACCCGATGCGGAAGAATTGACCCCGTTTGCAAAGCAGGGACTTCATCTGCAGGAACTGGTCGGACAATTTGGCCGAACCGCTTCTCCCCTGACTCCCGGTGGATTGATCGTCGTCAATGGGGAACGATTGCACGCGTTTTCTGAAGGGTTGATCATTGAATCGGGCAGGTCCGTTGAAGTGATTGAAGTTCGAGGAAACCGATTGCTCGTGCGTCCAGGTGAACCCGGCGTAACATCAAATGAGGCTGATCCCTCGTCGCGGCTTGACTTTGAGATCCCGCAGAGTTAGCTAAAGAGGCTGGAGACCGTATGCAAATCTCCTCTGATGAGTCTTTTTACGACAAATCCCTCGAAGGCAGTTGAATTCACTATGTTGAAATCGCTGATTCTCGCTCAGTTGAATCCTACGACGATCTTCGTCATTGCTGCCGTCTTGGGGCTGATTGCCCTGATCTTTGTTGCCATATTCGCTCGCTTCATCAGCCTGTGGATCCAGTGTCTGATGACGAACGCCGGGATTTCCTTCCCGCATCTGATCATGATGACCATTCGTAAGGTCAATCCGTCCGTGATTGTGCGGGCTAAGATCACGGCAGTTCAGGCAGGTCTGACCGAAGTCTATCCGATTACCACGCGCGATCTGGAATCTCATTATCTTGCCGGTGGTAACGTCCCCAACGTGATCCGGTCACTGGTCGCAGCGCATCGTGCCAACATCGATCTCGACTGGCAGACGGCTCAGGCTATCGACCTGGCAGGACGTGACGTTCTTGAAGCTGTTCGCACCAGTGTTTATCCCAAGGTGATTGACTGTCCAGATCCCCGCAAGGGGGCTGGTACGCTCGACGCTGTCGCGCAAGATGGCATCCTGCTGCGAGCCCGGGCGCGTGTGACTGTGAGAACAAACATCCATCAACTGATCGGTGGTGCGACCGAAGAAACGATTATCGCACGCGTCGGGCAAGGGATCGTGCAAGCCATTGGTTCGACAAAGTCCTACAAACTGGTTCTCGAAAACCCTGAAACGATTTCGCAAACCGTTCTTGATCAAGGACTGGAAGCTCAAACGGCCTTCGAGATCGTTTCGATCGACATTGCAGATATCGACGTTGGTGAGAACATCGGTGCCAGGTTGTCGGCAGATCAGGCCGAGGCCGATATGCGGGTTGCACAAGCCAAAGCGGAACAGCGGCGAGCTGACTTTACGGCTCGTGAACAGGAAATGGTGGCACATGTGCAGAAGAATCGTGCCGAAGTCGTTCTGGCAGAAGCACAGGTTCCGATGGCAATTGCAGAAGCTTTCCGCAGCCAATCCCTGGGATTGGTCGATTACTATGAACTGAAGAATGTTCAGGCCGATACTCAGATGAGGGCGGCCATCGCAGGTACGGGAGTGTCGGGGAAGTAGCCAGTTCGACTTGGCTCACGGAGATCCATCATGAACTTCATCCCGATCCTGGCGGCTGAACCGTCGATCGTCTTCCTGGTCATTCTGATCATTTCGTTGTTCAGTTGGGTCTGGAACCTGTTTCAAGGTGCGGAAAAGCCAGCGAAGAAACCACGACCTCGTCCTGAAAACTCGGAAGCCTCTGAACTCGAACGATTCCTGCAGCAGGTTGTTGGTGACAGTCGCGAGGAAGCAAGGCCTCGTCAACCCAAGCCGGCTCGAGAAAAGAAGCAGTCAAAAAACAAGCAGCAACAGGGAAAACGCCCTGCGGAAGCTCAGCGTCCAAACGAGCGTCCTGCGAATGAGCGAGTGGAATCGGAGAGGCCTGGTAATCGGTTGGCGCAGACTCATCTGCAGACATCGATCCTGGGTGAAGGAATTCGAACGCATGTTTCGACATTGCAAAGTGATGTCGGAACGAAAGTGCAGCGAGATATTGATGATACCGTTCAACGCGACATCGGATCGGATTCGACAGCGACGTCGGTCAGCCGTCCTGCCGAGCATCCGTTGATTCAAGTGTTACGAAGTCCGCAAGGAGTGCGCCAGGCGATTCTGTTGACCGAGATTCTCAATCGCCCCAAATCCTTGAGATAACAGGGATCGCCAGTCTCACTGGTGATCAGGTGTATGTCGGAAGTCGAACCTTCAGTGCTGTTAATTGCCGGACGCTTTTCGGTCCGTGGAAGCTGTGCCTATTCATTGCGGCTGGCCGAGCACCTGCCTCAACGTGGATATCGGACCAGCGTCGTCTGTCCTGATGCTAGAACGCTTGATCGCGAACGCCGCCGCGAACTCCACATCGATGAGCTGTCGCATCTCGACTGGCCCGTCTGGGGAACGGTCGTTCGATCCATCCTGTTGCGTCGGCTGGTGGCCAACCCTCCCGATTTGATTCATATCCAGTCGCGAGCGGCCCTTTGTCAGGGAATGTGGCTGTCCAGTCATCTGCAACGCCCCTTCATCCTGACCGTACACGACTACCTTCAACCTGACGAACGATGCCGGATCGATACAACATGGTGTCGACGGATTATCGCCGTCAGTGATTCGGTTCGTGCAGACCTGCTGGAACGGGCACAGCTTCCCGAGAACCTCGTCACGGTCATCCATAGCGGTGTCGACCGGGCTTCATCCTGCGAACTGCTGAAGGTCTTCAAACCGAATCGCGTTCCGGTTGTGGGAACGGCCGGACCGCTGGAGTCTGTTAAGGGGTTCCCGTTTTTCCTGGGAGCGGCCGCGCGCGTTTTGGCGAGCGGGCGCGAAGTGGAATTCCTGATTGCTGGAGCAGGGCCTGAAGAATCGAATCTGCGTCGACTCTCTCGCGAATTGGGGATCAACGACAAAGTCACATTTGTTCCCAACCTGCTCGATTTTGATGATGCCCTGGCGGCCATGGACGTTTTCGTGCTCCCTTCGTTGCAGCAAGGGATCGGGACAATCATGCTGGATGCCATGGCCATGGGACGGCCTGTCATTGCGACACGTGTCGGTGGCGTCTATTGCGCTGTGCACGACAACGAAACCGGTCTGCTGGTTCCACCATCGAATAGCGAAGTCCTGGCCGAGCGGATTGTCGAGTTGCTGGACGACCGTGAGAAAGCACAGGCGATCGGTACAGCAGGACGGCAACTGGTCGAGCGAGATTTCGGAGTCGACGGAATGATCGATCAAACGGCCGCCGTTTATCGCGCCGCCCTTGAACACGCTCCTGCACTGCAGCTCGTGTGAAAGATCGTGACTACTCGCCGTCTTGCAGGCAAGATCATGAAAGTTATCTATAAACCGCGCCGTTCGATGGAAAGAAGTTTCAACGAGAGTGGGCATTGCTCGAAAAGAAACTTGTCACGGATCGGACCAGTTTTCATGTCGATGTTATCCACCAAGCAAGGACGCTTGCCCGGTTTTCATGTCAATTCCGCGGACTTCACCGGACCGAGCCTCTGCATTTCTCCGCGGAACGCGACAGGAATTTCATGCTGAAACGGAACTGCGCCGTGCGGCAGCCTTACCGGCCACGAGAACAAGTCACCATCTACCGTCATGAGTATGTCGGCATTGCAGGCCGGAAGATCGAGTTGTTGACGTGGAATACAAAACTTCGATCCAACACCAGCCAATTCGTGAGTTTGTCCTTCAACGCGGAGCTCGAGACGCACTTCTGCGGAAAAATGCTTTTGGTCGATAGGGGGTTGCATGCCATTTCTCCAATCCAGCGTAAAAGACCGGAAGGCAGCCTATGGGAAACTGCGAGGATTGACAATAGAAAAGGAATTCGGCGGCGGATACGACGGTTGCGTGTTTCAGACCAGCAAAATGACGGCCATCAAAGTTTTTGGATACACCGAACTCTACGAGCGAGAGCTTGAAATCTACCAATACATGAACAAATGGAATATTCGACAAGTGGACGCATTCCATATTCCACGGCTGATTGCGTTCGACAAGGCACTCGCAATTATCGAAATGTCCGTCGTCACTCCTCCGTTTATCGTAGACTTCGCCAGCGCGGCCATCGAGCGACCAATTGAAAGAGGCGATGAGTGGCACGCGAAGATGGCAGACGACTTTGAGGATGATTGGCCGCTCGTGCGGCATGCGATTTGGAGGTTGGAGGATGAACACGGCATCTACATCGCTGATGTTCACCCGAGAAATTTCAAATGCCACTGATGAGAAACGGCTTTCATCAACACATATGCTGGTCGCTGCCTGAGTTTCCAGTTACTTCTTCGGCCAGTTCAGATGTCGGTGCAGGAACTCGTATGTTCCCTGTCCGTTGATCGTATGTGGACCGTTGAAGAACTCGATTTCGGTTTTGTCGCCGATTCCCAGTTTGTTGTAATGGCGGCGTACCTTGGCGTATTCGAAGGCGACCCATTCGTCGATCCCGACGCCGTCGTCATGGCCTCGTTCGACCATGAAGGGACGCGGTGTCATCAGCAGTGACAACTCGGCGTAGTTCGCGACATGTGCCATGTTCCATTCGAAGATTTCGTACTCGTTGGTGAAGACATAGCTGAACGGCAGGTCCGTCGAAGCGTTCTTGGAGACCCATTCGTTGTAGTCGGCTGAACAGATCGACAGGCAATATCCCGGATCATTCTCACGTGGCGGAAGCATCGGCGGAACTCGTACTGCCGTCTTGCCGCCATAGCTGAGGCCGTAAAACGCCAGTCGAGATTTGTCGACGTTTGGAAGACTCGACAACCACCGCAGTGTCACCAGATGTTGTGGGATAATATAACTGAAGAGCGATCGGGCCAGCGGGTTGGATTTTCGCTGCAACGTGCGGAACAAGTCACGGCCGCGGTAGGGGTTCTGCGGCGCGTAGACGATGAATCCGCGTTTTGCCAGTTCGGCACTGAAAGCTTTGTAGGGAGGGAATCCAGGTGATCCGGGACCTGTGATGGTGTCCATCGGGACTCCTTCCAGTCCATGCTGGCAAACGACGACCGGCCGCTTTTCATTCGGCTTCAAATCGGTCGGCACGAGCAGGATGCCTGCTGCGATCACATCGGGATATGTATCCAGTACCACTTCGTATCCCGTGTATTCCTTCTCTTCGAGTATCTTGCGCGTGCGTGGATTGAGCGGCATGGTGGGGTCAGGAAGTTTGCCGATCAATTCGCGGTAAACGTGATCTCGCAGTTTTTCGGAAGTCGCGACGTACTTCTCGAGGGAAGAACGGTCTGCTTGTGCAAACAGTTTGTCACGAGTCTTATAGGAATGTCGCAACGTCTTCTGCGTGAACTCGATCGCTTCGCCGACCTGTCGTTTTTGCACCGCCGAACGATCAAAGGGTTCTACCAGTTTGGCTGCAGGAAGCTTTGCGACAGCAACAAAGTTTGCAATCCCGGCAAGATCTGCCAGGCGAGTGATCGCTGCTTCGCTGCCTGCCGGACCTCGTCCATCAGCACCGCTCGTGACGAGTGAAATCTTCTTGCCAACTTTGAGCTGGTCATAGATCTTCGCTGCTGCTTCGAATTCCGATTGCACGGCCTTCAGATCGGCGGTCTTGATCTGTCCAGGTGCTGCTCCGCCGCGTCGTCCCTGCTTGACTGGCAACATTCCGTCTGTCTCAGGGACAGCTGCGGCTTCAATCACCAGCGGACGGGGAGCAATCATGCCGGCAATCTGAGCGTCACCGAATTCGTTGAGCAGTCCCCAGACGTTGCGATCGATCGGTTCCTGCCAGACTCCTTCACGCGGTTGAAAGTAGCCGCTCACCAGGACCGAACTGATTCGCGTATCCACAGCAGCGCTGTACAGGGCGATCTGGCCACCGTCGCCGATTCCTGCAGCAACAATGGGCTTGGAACTGTCCGCGGCGTAGAAGATGTCGACTGCTGCCAGCACTTTCTGGACTTCGTATCCGACAACATGGCGTCCCACTTCAAATGCCGAACGATAAACCCACTCGCGATGGGTCTGGTTCGTCATTGCGATTTCGGGATTCCCCGAGAACTCATCGTCACGGCTTAACAAGGTGGGGACAATGACCTGAAAGCCATTCTCGACAAACACCTGTGCCAGTGTTGACGTTGGCTTGCCATCGGCGACGGCTGTACAGAATTCGTCAGGTGACCAGCGTGCATCAGGGATGGCAATCACCGATCCACGAGTTGCCTGTCGCGGAGTCAGCAGCAGTCCCTCAGCATTCAAGCCGGGCAGGACACCCCAGCGGACATGTCGCACCGTAAAAGCAGGGGCTGGGTTTGCGGCTGGGTGTTTCGCAGGATCATCAACGTACTCAAATCGGTGAGGAGGCACACGTTTATCAACGACACCGATGTTCGTGCGAAGCTTCTCGCGGTACGCGGCCAGGCTTTTGTCGTAGGCTTCGGGGCTGGAATAGTCTCGCTTCCAGAGCGATTCCCGCTGTTCGCGGGCGCGGCTGATTTCCTTCAGACAGAATCGATCGATTCCTTCCACCATCAGCACGTCCAGCGGCTTTTCTGCCACGAGCGGCTGAGTTCCAGGAAACGTTGCGGGACGCTCCTGAGCCAGAACCAGGGTCGAACCGAGACAGATCGAAAAGACAAAAGCCGACAATCGCATGAAGTCTCTCCAGAAAGCTGCTTCACCCTGCCTTGAACGCAACAGGGCAGGTGAGGAACCGATACCAGTCACGAATCGTTTTGCGGAAACGTTAATTCTTGGTCCCGACGTTGATGACCTGATATCCCGAATCGGGATCATTGCCAAACGCTTCAATCCGGCCACGAATCTGGCAGACATGCTGGCAGATTGAGCCTTCAAACGTTGGCAGCGCATTCGCGGGAAACTGAAATTCCCCTTCGAACGTCTTGGTTTCATTGGGAGCCAGAACGAATGCAGGTGCGATCTGAATCGTCTGCTGTACGGTTGTCTTGGTGCGACTGATCGTTTCTTTCGTCGAGTCGTCTTTCAGCGAGACTCGTTCCTCGGCAAAGACATCGATATAGGCACCTTTGGACTTTACTTCCGCTCCCGTTGATGTCGCGGTGATTTTCACCGAAACAGGTTCTCCGGGGACAACACAGGCCTGCCGCAGTTGAATCGTGACTGTTGCTGCCCCGCCCGTGACTGCATTCACCGCACTCTTCAGCTTGTCGAAGAATCCCATGATCCGTCCCCTCAACATTGTTGGTTGTGTCGCACCGACCCACAGAGTGAACTGTCAGCTTCCGAGATCAAAAATGCAAGCAGAAAGGAGATTGTCGGAGGCGTTATTAGAGCTCATTCCGTTTCAGTGTGGCGTCCTGCGGGCATCAAACTGCAGCGGCAAACCCATGTTTCGACGCGACAGTGCGACACGCACGAAATCCCCGCGACGCGGGAACTGTGATCAACCGGCCAGCAATTGCTGTTCGATCGTCGACAGGATTTCGCCGATGGTCCATGTTTGCGAGGCCACCTGAATGGTCGAGTTCTCTTCCAGCCACTGTTGAACTTTGCGTTCCGCCGACATGACGGTGCTGTGATTCCTGCCGCCAAAGTGCTGACCGATTTCGGTGTAGGCCGATTGCGTATGCTTGCGAGCCAGGAACATTGCCAGCATTCGCGGTTGACTGACCGTTCGAGCGCGGCTTTCTGACTGCAGGTCTTTCGGCTTCACCCCAAACACGCTGCAGATCACTCGTTCAATATCTGCCAGTCGCACGATCCGCAGACAATCGCGTTCCAGATCGGCCAGGATCTGTCGAGCGGCAGCGAGTGTCACTTTCTTGTTCGTCATCGAGTGATAGGTCTGCAGGCAATTGAGGGCGCCTTCCAGTTCACGCACATTGCTCTGGAATCGCGAAGCGACGTATTCCAAAGCTTCAACAGCAAACTCGCCCGACATTCGCGCGGCCTTGGCCTGAACGATTGTCAATCGGGTTTTGGCATCGGGGACATCCAGCCTGCAGACAAGTCCCGATAGAAACCGGGTTGCCAATTCGTCGCCCAGTTTCGTCAAAAGCCGTGGATGGCGCGAACCTGTCAGAACGACCTGTCGCCCATGATCCACCAGTTCTGCAAATGTGTGCAGGAACTCTTCCTGGAAGACTCGTTTCGATTCAAAGAATTCGACGTCATCTACCAGTAAAACGTCGACCCCGCGAAACCGCTGGCGAAAGCTGGGCAGTGACCGATCTCGCAACGCCTGAGTGAAATAGTTCGCGAATGCTTCGGACGTCAGCAACATCGCGTTGGTATTGGGGTTGTTCCGCTTGAGTTGTCGGACGATCCCTTCGAGCAGGTGCGTCTTGCCCGATCCGACCGGTCCGTGAATGTACAACGGATTGAACATTGTTGCCTGGCCAGAAGCGACCTGACGTGCAGCCGTCAGTGCCAGTTCCGTTTGCGGTCCTGCAATAAATTCATTCAGTTCCGCCAGTCGCCGACCACGAGCAAATCCGGGCTGGTGTGAACCGGACGACCGGCTGACCGGTTCCGTGACTTGATTCGATGAGACAGTCGATTCGGCAGACGTCAGGACTTGCTGCAGTTCCGCAGAAGTTCGCGGTGCCATTGGTCGTTGTGTCGAAGTCTCTGCAGCAACAACTGGTGATGGGGTGGTTCGATTCTGACGATCGCTGGTGATTGATGGAGCGGTCGAGACTCCTTCGGATCGTCCCAGCGTCAACGAGGCATCGACGGTAAACACGATGCGAGCCGAGTGTCCGAGGACATTGCGGGCCGCTTCCGTCATCGTCTCTTTGAACTGCTTCTGCATCCAGTTGAGCAGAAACGGGCTGCCGACACCGATGGTCAGTGTGTCGTCGCAAATGGCGAGCGTGATCTTTCGATCAATCCACACGGTGTACCGCTTCTCGCCGAGCAGCTCATGCAACTCGTGCAGGATCGCCGTTACCAGCATCGGTTCCGATGTGGATTCGATTGGCCCCGAGGGAGGAGCCTGAACAACCGTAATCGCATCTGACGTGGAAATCGTCTCCACGCACAATGTCGGCGTCATGCCGGGTTGCATCTTGCCACCCCCAAACAAAACCCGCCCCCACTTCTCTGGACCTCTGCGCGCAACTTCTTCGCAGTCGATGATGAAATCGATTTACGAAAACCAGTTGCTCGAATTGTTGAGTTCGAGAGAAGACGGTCAGGCTTGACCTGATGATTTAAAACAGCAACTGCGATCTGCAGTCCGCGGGTCGCGAACCAGTCGCGTCGTGGGGACGATACTACTGCCCGCATGGCTGAAGTCAAACCGTGCGAGTCGAGAATTTCTTCACGAAAAAATTGCTGGCCATTCACAATCGCGAAAGTCCCTGCCATTGGACGAGTTCAAGCATTCGCCACGACTTTGCTGCCCGTTTTTTCCTGCCGATCGACTGTTCAAAAGCTGTGGATTACTTTCGAATCGGCGCGCCGGGTTGACGCAGCATGACCCGTCGCCGAGCCAGTTCCACAAACTCAAATTCGCCGTAAAGAGCATTCGCGTAAAGGTTTTCGCAGTCGACTGCCAGGAACATCACCGCCCGGCCGCGTTCAGCCGCATCACGTAGTCCTTGTTGAATCATCAATCGACCCAGTCCCAGGCCGCGTGCATCGGGAGCAACCCCCAGATAAACAAGTTCTGCCGCATCCTGTTCGGGATGTTCATTCAACAGCAAGACGCCAGCATCCTTTCCGTCGACTCTGTACAGTGACCAATGATCAGGGTTGAACTGACCGGAAAGCTTGTGACTGGCAATCGCCTCGTCCCCCGTTCGGATGCCGCTCAGGTAGGGGCAGTCCAGGCTCCCTTTGTAGGTCTCTTCAACCAGCCGGGCGAAGCGGGCGGCATTTTCGGGGCGGTAGCTTTCGCGCGTCATCTCTCCCTGAACCGGACTCATGTTCCGATTTCGATCGGTTTCGGTAATCCCCCGCGCCAGGAAAAACATGTCGGTCGCCCGATCAAACCCATGTCGAACCAGGACCGCAGTCTCGGCCACGTCGTCCGGGGCGAGCAGGCACTGACCCAGTCGCGCCGACGCGGCGTCAATCCGCTGGCAGATTTCCTGCATCAGTAGATCTTCAACGAGCGTCGAATCGGTCGCTCCGCAACTGACAACGGGTGGCCAGACCAGAGCGATTCCGTCCGACTGATGCATGACCAGAGCGGCACCGACGGGCATTCCGTCGGAATGAGCCAGCAGCAAGTTCTCTAACTGCAGCTTCCCGATTTCGCCTGCAGCCAAGGCCTCGCGCAGCCGAGCTTCCTGCTCATCCAGTGGAAATCGAGCAAACAGCAGTTTCAACGCCGGAATCCGGCGTTCGCCAATGGCGGGTTCGATGACAATATTCATCGACGCATTCTAACGCGAAACCACTCTGGAACGAAAACGCTCGTGCCAACTTTTGGCGGATGCAGGAATCGCGAGAAAGAAGCCTACGATTCCTGGCTTGAAGCGATCCGTTCCGTCAGTTCCGCGACAGATTCACTCCCTGTGATAGAGATCGGGTGGCATTCTTCCAGATTGCGGAACCAGGTGTGCTGACGCTTGGCAAATTGTCGAGTTCGTGTCTGAATCAGATCGATCAATTCAGGGGTGGGTGTGTCGCTGGTCATACCAGATTCGATGGCATCAATCACTTCCTTGTAGCCGAGACCCTGTCGAGCCGTCTGGCCAAGTCCTTGCGGAGATGCGAGTAGTTTTTGGACTTCTTCGATGAGTCCGTCAGCAAACATCTGCTCGACCCGGCTGTTGATTCGCTGGTATAGCCAGTCGCGTGGAGGTGACAGCCAGTAAACGTGTGGCGTTCGCTCTACCAGCGGGCGAGGGCCCTGTTCCTGTTGAGTCGACAGGGGGCGGCCCGTCAAGCGGTAAACTTCGATGGCTCGGATGACTCGTCGTGAATCGTTGGGATGCAGTCGCAGTGCCGTTACAGGATCGACTTGCTGCAATTCCTGATGCAGTGCCACGTGCCCGATCTGCTGCAGTCGAGCTTCCAGTTCGCGACGCAGATCCCAGTCGGCCGCAGGACCTTCAAAGACACCTCGCAAGACACCTCGCAGGTACAAACCCGTTCCCCCGACAAAGAGAGGGCACCGCCCTCGTCTGACAATGTCATCGCAAACTGCTTCGGCCGCTTCCAGATATTGGGCGAGGCTGAAGTCGTCGCAGGGATCGAGAACATCGATCAAATGATGAGGCCGCTGTGACAGTTCCACGATCAAGGGTTTGGCGGTACCAATGTCCATACCACGATAGAGCGTCATGGAATCGAGCGCAATGATCTCCGCATTCAGCCGTTTTGCGAGCGACAACGAGACGGCGGTCTTTCCACATGCGGTAGGACCACACAAGAACCAGCACTTCTTCAGCAAGGCCGCGGGAAAGAGACCAGCGGGATTTCCACGACCTGTCACGAATTAAATCTCAATTCGGAAAACGTTGTCAAAACGATCTTCGCCGATACTTCGAAGCGATCAGGTTAATTCTACTGTCGGCGGGATTGCTTTTGGAGGATGCCCTGTAGCTTGTTGTTGCCAGCCACAAAGGGTCAAGTCCAGCGGAACCCTTTTCCGTCCGATTGTCGTTGACTGGTCGGGATTCGTTGCGGTGCCGATCATGACTGGTTCCCGAGGCGATGTTCGAATACAGTTCGCGCAGGAGTTACAATTCGCGATCCTCAGGATTGCAATACCAGGATACTTTTCGCAGATAGGACTCACCCGAAACGGTGAACAAAACGAGACCCAAGGAACTCGCATGCCTCAATTTGAATCTCGGACAGAGTTGAATGCTTCGCCCGACAAGGTCTTCGAATACATTCGATCTCCCGCCAATCTGCAGTCCATCGCTCCGCCCGAGACGCAGTTCGTTTACGTTCAACCTCCGCCACTCATAGAACTCGGCAGCCGCCTGGTCTGCAAAGTCTCTGCGTACGGCATGATTCAGCAGATGTCGTACGAAATTGTGGAACTGGTCACTCCCGAGCGTTACCGAGAGAAGATGGTCGAGGGACCACTGCAGTTGTGGCTGCACGACTATATTGTCGAGCCGTCTGCCAACGGGGTCACTCTGATCAATCGGATCGAATTTGAACCCCCGGCCGGAATGATGGGCCTGATCGTCAATTCGCGCCGGATCATCGAAGCTCTGGAAGATGGTTTCGACTATCGCGGAAAAGCCTTGAAGAAAGTGTTTGGATGACTGACGACCGGACCAGGAACGAAGCAGACCAGCGCACACTGATGGCGTTGATGGGGATTGTTCTTGTCACTCTGATGTTATTGGGACTGGTCGCGCTGGTCCTGCCCATGGCGTTGGGATTCGTGATGGTCGCCGGGGGAATGCTGTTGTTCGGAACCGCACATTATGTGGTCTGGGGATGGTGGCTGCCTCGAATTCTGGGGCGCGATGACGAAGCCAGGTCAGACAGGCCTGAATGATTGACGCGATCACTCGGCGTTCATTTTCTGCGTGAAGCCGCGAGCGAAGCAGGCTTCCGCCGAGGTGCCGTGACGACCAGAAGTCTCTATCCCGTAATGATTCGTGGAATAATTTGACTTTCTCTGGAATTTCGCGACACGGTCGAGCGTCGAACGGGTAATTCTCTTCCAGTTGATTCGTCATCCATTCACGAGATTGCTCAGTTGTTGGACGAGCGCGACCAATCGTCCGTGATCTGCGGTTTGCAGGCCGGCGACCGAAATGCATGGACTGCACTGTACAAAGGTTACAGTGCGGACGTGTGGCGCTACGTTGCACAACTGATTGGTCCCGATGTTTCCGACGTGGCCGATGTCGTTCAGGAAACCTTTCTTGCGGCGGTAGCCTCGGCTCGAAAGTTTGACGCCAGCCAAGGAACATTGTGGTGCTGGCTGACGGGAATCGCCCACCATCGCGTGTCCCGCTACTGGCGGCAGGTCAATAAGCTGGCTCGGATCCAGGCGTTGGCAGAGGTTCACGCGGGTGAGCTGCATCGATGGCTCGACGAATCCGGGACCGATTCGAATCTCCTGGAGCAGAAGGAACTGGCGGAACTGGTGCGTGGCATCCTGGCCGAGCTTCCCGCGGACTATGCCGCATTGCTGTCGGCCAAGTACCTCGATGAGTTGAGCTTCGACGAAATGTCCCATCAATGGGGGCAATCCGTCGACGCTTTGAAGTCGAAGCTGGCACGTGCCCGGCGCGAGTTCCGCAGGAAAGCGGCGAAGACGATTGAGGCTGAAGCATGACGAAGTCAGATGACCGCACGCACGACGACGATGATCCGCAGCTGAAGGCCGTGCTGCGCACCGTCGTGCCGGATGCACCCAAGCTGGATCCTGCCGTCCTGGATGCAATTGAGCAGCAGGTGACTCGAGCGTTTCTCGTGGCGGATGATTTACAGAGCGCCGATTCCAAAGTCAGTTCAGGTGCCGAAGCGGTTGGTGAAGGCACTTCGAGTGAAACACAAGCATTGAGACAGGTCACACGATCCTCGCATGCAGAGGATGTTACGACAGCGGCGAATGCCGGAACAACGATTAATTCAACGCGGAGGCGTCAGATGTTTGCACTTGCGTTTCGTGGAGTCTGTCTTGCTTCGGCGATGGCTGCAGTTCTGGTGGCATGGCTGTTTCCGATCAATCCCATCGGGGTTTCACAGGCGGTTGCTTTTTCGGAAGTGATCGATCATGTGCGGAGCGCCAGTTCGCTCCATCTCCAGGTTGTCCGCGATGGGCAGGCTGCGGAAATCTGGGTTCGTGCGCCGGGCCTGGTTCGCCGTGAGCAGTCCGCTCAACGTTACGAAATCGCTGCTGGTTCGCGGCTCTGGCGGATTGATGAAGAATCCAATATCGCTCAAGAAACAGACTCACCGTGGTTTCAGTCCACACAGCGACAGGTTGATCTTGTCGCACTTCTGGACGTCGGAATCACCGATGTAACGCCGTTGTTGAATGCACGTCCCCGCGACCGGGATCGGTTCGACGGGCGTGATTGCCTCGTCTATCGAGCTCAGGTTCAAGGGGCTGGCGAGCGGATGGAATTGCAGGGGTTCGTCGATGCAAAGACGCTGCAGCTTGTGGGACTGCGAGCCAAACGAGGTCCGAATGTATTGCTGGCGGAATTGCGTCTGATCGCAATGAATGAAGCGATCGCTGACGAAAAGTTCGTCGTGGCGAAATCGCTGACAGAAGATGGTCGCATCGGCAAAGTCAACGAATCACAGGGGATCTGCGTTATCCGACCGATGCTCGCGAAGCGCTGGACACCTCTTGGTCCTGGTGTGTTGCTGAAGCCGGGCGACTGGTTGAGGACCGAACTGCGTGGAGCCAACGCCGTCAAAGTGACGTTGTCTTCCGAAGCCGAATTGACACTGGGCCCAGGTTCTCTCGTGGAATGTGTCTCACCGACGACTGTGCGGCTGCATACCGGTGAAGTTCAAGTGAATTATCCGGATCGCAAAGTCGTTGAAGAGAATGTTCCCTTGACGCTGCTGGCTCCCCGTAACGGAAAGCGACTGTTTCGGTACGGCGAGAAGAAAATCATTCGAGTCGACCGTGATGAGAATCTGGTCGACGTGGCGCAGGTCCCTGTGTGGCTGGCAGGGTTTGAAGGAACCTCGAATAACGAATCGCTGGGTTCATTGATCGTCAAGCTTCCCGATGGTCGGAACGAACCGCTGACGGTTGGTTATCACAAAGTCTCGGTTGAGATTCGCGATCAGATTGCGCGGACAACGATAGAAGAGTCATTCGTGAATCATACGCCATCACGACTGGAAGGGGTGTTCCATTTCCCATTGCCGCAGGACGCCTCCATTAGCGGATTCGGCATGTGGATCGGCAATGATCTGGTCGAGGCGGACATCGTCGAAAAGCAGCGAGCTCGTGAGATTTACGAGACCATTCTGCGTGAAAAACGCGATCCCGGACTGCTGGAGTGGACGTCAGGCAACTTGTTTAAGGCCAGAGTCTTTCCGATCGAAGCGCATTCGGAAAAGCGAGTCAAGATTGTCTACACTCAAGTCCTGCCATTGCGAGCCAACCGATATCGCTACAGCTACGGGCTGCGCAGTGAGCTGCTTCGCACAAAGCCATTGCGTGAACTGGCGCTGACGGTCACTGTGAATTCGGCGCTGCCGCTGAAAGGAGTGACCTGTCCGACGCATAGCGTGCGCACTCAGCAGGCAGCCCATTCGGCTCAGGTTGAGTTCGCAGCTCAGGAGTATTCACCGAACCGCGATTTTGAAGTGGTGTGCGAGGTCGATGCGAAGCAGTCAGACGTGGTGGTCATTCCGCATCGGCGAGGCGATGATGGATATCTGCTGGTCCAATTGACGCCTCCCGGTCCAGAAGGGAATTGGCAACGTGAATTACTGCCCGATGGTAAACCGCTGAAGATCGTCATGCTGTGTGACACGTCGGGGTCCATGGATACTGAAAAGCGGAAACAGCAGGCCGAGTTGGTGGCAACGGTCCTGTCGTCGCTGGGGGCCGAAGACCGCTTCCTGCTGGGTGCGATCGATGTTGGAACCAGTTGGGCCTTTCCGGAACTTTCAGCTCCCTCCGCCGAGAACATCGCCGCTGCGAAGGACTTCCTTGACAAGCGAGTTTCACTCGGTTGGACCAACCTCGACAGAGGTCTGGCGGATGTTATCAAGAAAGCTCCGAACGACGCTCAAGTGATTTATATTGGCGATGGCATTGTCTCTGCCGGAGACACTGATCCGGCACGGTTCGTCAAACGCCTGGAATCGCTTGTGGGGCAGGGCAACTCGCCAAATACGTCCATGCGATCGTTTCACGCTGTGAGTGTTGGCAACATCAGCGAATCGACGGTCATGAAGGGGATCGCATCGATCGGAGGCGGCTCAGTCCGTAGTGTGGGCGGTGAGCAGACGCCTGTCGTTGTCGCGAAAGAGTTGTTGAACGAGATCGCTCAGCCCGGTCTGCGCGACATCAATGTTGAATTCCGAGGCTTGAAGGTTGCGGCGGTTTATCCCGAACGCCTGCCGAATGTCGCCGCGGGGACTCAGCAGATTCTTGTTGGCCGGTACTTGCCTGAGGGAAAAGATCAGGTCGGAGAGATCATTGTTACCGGCAAGCGGGGAACCGAGGCCGTTCGCTATTCTGCAAAGATCAATTTCAAAGAGGCTGAAGAAGGAAATTCGTTCATCCCACGGTTGTGGGCACGAGGTCACCTGGATCATCTGCTGGCACAGGGTCAGGCGGCTGCTGTGAAAGATGAGATTATCGGGCTGTCGGAGCAGTTCCACATCATTACGCCATTCACGTCGTTGCTGGTTCTCGAAACGGATGCAGACCGCGAGCGATTTGGTGTAAAGCGTCGTTATGAGATGCGAGATGGCGAACGCTTCTTTGCCGAGGGCCGCAATCATGCGGAATTTGAACTCGTTCAGCAGCAGATGAAGCGATCTGGCGATTGGCGGCAGGGCATCCGTCGGCAAATCCTGAAGGAACTGGCTGGCCTTGGGCGCAATGCGCAGCGATTTCAGGAACAACTTGAAGAAGTTCGGCGGTCAGGCGGTCTCGAAGACATATTTGCAAGTTCCAGCGGGCCGTATTCAGCGAGTCTGGCATCGCCATTAGGACGCATGGAAGGTTTAGCGAGTGGGGCCGGGGGGGCTTATGGCGGAAGTCTCCTGGGTGACATTGACGCTGATGAATACTCACTAGGAATGAAGATGACCTCTGACTCGCGTGCGAAAGTCAGCGGGGATCGTCTTGATTCTTTGGAATTCGATGAAACGCGTGGTTTTGCATTTGGACGCCAGGACGAATTGTCCGACCGTAACGAACCCGTGCAAGGATTAAAGCGGCTGGCGGATTCGATTGAGGATTTCGGCAGCAATGAACTGGCTGGCGAGAAGCTCGAAAAGCAAGCGTGGGCTGATAATGGTTTGATCGTTAAGGAAATGCCAGCCGAACCCTATTACTTCCGTGCAGGAAAGTCATTTCGCGGAGCGAACCGGCCGGAACAATTCCAATCAATGGCTGGTGGCTTGCTGTTCAAAGCGAAGGGACAGAAGCCTGCAGGGCCTGGTCGCTACGAACGAGGTGTTCAACCGGATACCTCAACATGGCTGAATAATCTCTTCCCGACATTACCGGATCGTCCCGGCAATCAGGTTCCGGTACAGCCGGATCCAGGGGACTGGTCGCCAGAATCAGTTGCCCTTTCACGAAGTCTGCTGAGGATCGAAGCACTCAGTAAGATGACCGGTGGGCTGGAATTGAAACGAACGGTTGATTCCTTTGATCCTCGCTGGAAGCGGCAGTCCGCCCATAATACGGACCTCGTTCTTTACTCGCCGACCAGTTGGCTGACTCGAACGTTAGACTCCGATGAGCAGACCATAGTCAACTACGCCATACCGCAGGAACGCGGCGCATTTTCGCTGGCGCTCTTGCTGGGAAGAGTCCGAGCATCTGTCGCAGCCGAACTGACGCCGGGTGTGCTTGGAATCAACGATTCCTCACTCAATGCGATCCATGAATCCTATCGAGCATATCAGGCCAAGGTTGAGGCCGCAGGTGAAAACCGGCTCAAGCTGATCCTGAAACAGAAGGGTTCTACGTACGAACAGCATTTGCTGATCGATACGACTCGCCATGTCGTCCTGAAATACGAAACATGGAGCGATGGAAAGATTACTTCAACAACCACACTCGATGATTTCATTGAAGTCGCTGGTACGTGGCTGGCTCGGCGCAGCATTGCTCTGGATGGCAAGGGTCGCAAGACGAGCGAGACACTTCTTGAAGTGAAGGTGCTTACTGCAGAGGAGTACGCGGCACGGATAGCTGCGGAAATGGCGTTGAAAGCGACCGTCCAGTTCCACCGGCTTCCTTTTGTGAAATTGTCAGCGGCCCGACAAAAGGTCGCCGATGGAGCGGCCGGGTTTGATGATCGAATCCGGATGATGCTTCACTTCGCATCGCTTCAGCAGTGGGAAGATGTCCTCAAGCACATCGACGCTGTTGAAGCACTCGTAACTGGTGAGGGCGGAAAAGTGACGAAGCCGGGTGTTCGCTGGATTCGCACAGGCGCCTTGATTGCGATGAGACGCAACGAAGAGGCTCGTCAGCGACTGATGAAAGAGGCTTTGACGATTTCTGCTGGCAAGCTGCAGGACGACGTCTATCTTGCTGATTTCATCCACAGCCAGTCGACACAGCTGGGCACCGGATCTGAGATTCTCGATCTCGTCATGCTGCTCAAGCCTGTCTATGAGCGACAACCGGAATCGACGAATGTGGTCGAGCGCTGGCAGGAACAGTACAAGCGAGTTCTCGATACGCTGGGGCGTACGGAGGAAGCTCTGGCGATCCACAGGTCGATGACCGAGAAATCGCCCTGGCATATTCACTGGCAGCAGGAAGTTGCCAACCGGCTGCGTAGTTTCGGGCGTTACGACGAAGCTGAGGCATGGCTGCGAAAAGAAATCGGCCGGGATGTCGAACGGCACGACTACGAAGACGAAACACTGCGTACTACACTGACGGACCTGTTCCGTACGCGAGGCCAGTGGGATCGACTTCTGACTTTCACGACCGAATGGATCGCGACGAACCCAGTATCGAACTCGTGGGGTTCGGCCTATGCACAGCATCTTTCGGCACTGATCTTCAATGATAAGCTCGATGTTGCCAACGCGATCGCTGAAAAATGGCTCAAAGAGTCTCGCGTTGATGGCAAGCTGACCGCTGCGCAATCTGCCCGTCTGGATACGGCAATTCGTTTCGCGCAGGGAACGGCCCATAATCTCTCGTTCCAGCGAGCGGATGAACGATGGGTTGGAATTCTGGCAGAGACTGTCCGGTTCTTTGTTCGGCATCCACATCACGGAGAGATCGCACAGCGGATCTTTAACCATCACTACTTCCAGCAAAGCGATGGGTGTGACCGATTGCGAGGAGAATTCCTGCATGTTCTGCGGACTGATCTGGCAAATCTTACTCCAGCACAAGCGGGTTTCCTCGTCGGCAGTTCACTGAATGGACGACTGGAACTTGTCGAGGCGATTAATGACCGCAAGCAACTTCTGGCCCATGAAGTACCACTCGACATCTGGAAAAAGATTGTTGCCGAGATTCGCAGTCGATGGGAAAAGGCGGAAGGCTACGATCGGAATTCACTCGGTGACACTGTCAACACGATTTACAGCAGCCGTTTTTATGACACGGAAGTGCTGCCGTTTCTGCGAGAACGAATCGCGACTGCACCTGCGGACCTGAAACACGGCTATCGCGACAATCTGTTCAACGATCTGCTTGGCCGGGCCTGGACGGACGAGATTGAGCAGGAAGCGTTTCAGACGTTACGGCAGTTGACACGGTTGAATGAGCCAAACGCGATCGTTGTACAACTTCCGGCGCTACAACGTCTGGTGGATGCAATGATGGCCAATCGCGTGACTCGTGATGAAAAACTGCTTCACGATGCGGGTGAAGTGAACAAGCTGACACGCACCGAACTCGCAAAGAAGCGTGCTGAATCCCGAAAGGCGAGCTATTCGGGGCTGTTGTTGCGTCTGACGGCGGAAGCTGACAAAGAAGAGGCTGCCAATGGTTCACTCGCCAAATGGATGCGGATGGAACAGACATGGCTCGAGATTCAGCTTGAACAGGATCTCGACAAAGCAGCAGAACGCTGCTGGGTGATTCTTGGCGAAGTTCCTCCGAAGCCGGACGTTATTGAGGAGGATGTTGAAGAGCCATCGAACGATAATGCTGCTATTGATCGCCGAGCGGCAGAAGTCAAACATTTGACGGAATCACTCGACGGACTACTCAAGCAGCGTGCTCTCGTGACAGTGATGAATCTGGCCGCTCGACGCAAGGCGACGCCTGCGTCGATCGATCGCGTCCTGAAATACATTGAGGCTGGAATTGCGCAATGTAGTCCTGACGCAAAGCCAGTAGATGCGCGAGAAAAGAAAGCAGAAGGGGCAAAAGACGCGAGAGATACAGCCTCGCATGATACGCTTGCAGAAGTGCGGTCTGCATGGAGGACGATGAAGTTCCAGATGCTGATCGCGCTCGATCGGCCCGATGATCTGGAACGCGATCTGCGCAACTGGGTTCGTCAGGATCAGTCAACGTCTCCATGGCGACGGACACTCGCTCGATTGCTGGCGGAACGAGGAAAGCTGGACGAAGCCATTCAACTGTTCGAATCTGTTGAAAAAGACAAACTCCTGACCGCCAGTGACTATCGAGTGCTTGCTGACTGGTATCTCGTCACAAACCGTAAGCCCGAATACGAGCGAGCCAAACTGGCTGCGTACAAGCAGACGCCTGAAGGCAACCTCAGTAATTCGCTGTATCAGGTCCGTAATCGCTGGTACCAGGGGGCTCCCTTCTTACCGAGTGAAATCGACGAAAGTACGCTTCTCACCTTCAAGGCGTTGTTCGAAAAATCAGCCAATCCCGAAAGTTATCTCTGGCATTTAAGAGAAATCTACGCAGCGTCACGCGATTTCCGGTTGCTGCAAATGATTCCAGATGCGGTACTGGGCCGCTCGCCACAACAGATTTATTCGTACCTGAATAACCTGAACAGCCGTATCCTTTCCGAAGTCCGAAACGAAGCGACTGCGGATGAAATCCTGTCACGTGTGAAATCCCTTCGCGCTGGTGAACGAACGGCGACGGACTTGCGAGCCCTTGATTTGCTGGAGGCGCTCGTCGAACGTAAGTCGTCCGAAGTTTTGAATCAGCCGGGTCCTCATGTCACCGCATGCCTGGCGGCGCTGCGCCGTGCTTTTGATCGCGACTGGCAACCTGGCGAACCGCGTCTGATGTCCGATTTCCTTTACCAGCTGGGGGGGATCTCAAACGCAGAACTGGCCGCTGAGCAACTTCGAGAACTGAAGGCTTTGCAGAAGCTCGCGCCTGCGGCATCGCGAGACCATTTGTACATTACGAACGACCTCTGCAATCTGCTTGGCTGGAGCTATAACAAGCGTGACGAAGCCATCCAGATGATGGAGCTGGAAGTTCGCGATTACGCGCAGGCCAATGGCGAACAGTGGCCACACGAAGACAATTCCATTCTCGGAAGTTTTGTCAGCCTCTACGAAGGGGGAAATCGACATGCCGCCGGAGAAGCCGTGTTGTTGAAATGGATTGCCAAATCCAAACATAACGAGCAGCGAAAGTATCTGCGAGATCGCATGATGTCGCTCTACAATCATGCACTGGAACATAAGGGTGAGGTCACACTCGGCAAGGACGACGTTCTGTTCAATCGGATTATTGAGCTGGGGCTGAGAGAGATCGATGCCGCTGCCGATGAACATGAACGTTACAATGTGGTGACACGAATGTGCTCCACGTTTGATATCGCCCAGCGCAACAAGATCGGCGACTTCCCAGGGAAGCTGGCAAAGTTTGTGTTTGAATCCATGCCAGAGATTCTGAAGAAGCAGCAGTCGCAGTACCGCAATACGGTTGCAGCCCCAGTCCATGTTACCGGAACGAGCCTCAGTCCGTATCTGGCTCTTCGGTACATCGTGGAACGACTGGAGCAGTACCCTCAGCGATTCGACATGCAATGGGACAATGGCTGGCAGGCTTTGGGTTATGAACTGGCTCGCCGACGAGAAATTGCAGTGAAGGAGTTGGGCGATCTGGAACCGCGTGCCCTGGCACTTGCTATCCGGGAGCTTAAGCGACATCTGCGCACCGACGAATCCAGGAACTACTACATTTACTACAAGCATCACAGCCACTTCTGGGCCGAGAAGACGGGAGACTATGCCAAGGCTGCGAATGAAGTTTATGCAGAAAACAAGACCTCAGGCCGGCGAATCCGCTCGATCGCGACTTATTTCCGTAACGGGCTGGAGATGCGTGCCAGAGCCATTGAGATCCTGATGATCGCTCATGGCAGCGGTCTGCTCGACGAATCTGCACAAGCTGAACTGGTCAATTATCTGCATTATGAAAACCGCTATGCAGAGTCGATCCCGTTGCTCGAAGGGCTGGTGAAGCGGCAGCCGGGTTCCATGACTTATCGTACTCAGCTGATGGCCGCCTATCACCTTTCACAGCGGCCGGAACAGCTGACGACGCTCGTCAAGCAGATTGATTCCTACTTTCACACGGATGGCCGCTGGACTGAGGCGAATATCATCATGTTTGGCAAGGCTTGCCTGGGTGTGACCCTGAATGATCTGGCTGTTGGCTACCTGAATGAAGCGATTTCGCTCCATCAGCGTGATCATCAGGGACGAACACTGAACGACGGCACATTGTCAGACATGTACCAGCACCTCGCTCAGGCTCAGTCTCGTCTGGGGCGAACCAGAGAAGCTGTCGATGCTGCCAGCGCTGCGATCATCTGCTGGGAGTCGCGACATGATCAGCGCAGGCACGTGATGCAAGGATTAGGACAGGTTCTGAGCGACGCCAGGGATCTGGATGATTATGTGAAGCAACTCGACGCGGAAGCATCAAAGTCGGGTCAGGATAGCCCGATCCTGCGCAAAGAAATCGGCAAGGTTTACCAGTCGCGGGGCGACTTTCCAAAAGCAATCGCTCAATACGAGCTTTCTATCGCACTGCAGCCACTGGATAAAGAAGTTCAGCAGGCATTGATTGTCTGTTACGACGGCATCCAGCAGCCTGACAAGGCGACACGGCAATTGATCGCATTGATCGATTTCGACCGTCATGATCTGGGGCTATTCAAACAACTGGCCAATCGACTGAAAGAGAACGAAGCTGAAGCCGAACGAGCCGCCACATCGATTATTGAAGCCGCCCCGAACGAAGCCGAGAATCATGCTGCGATGGCCGAGTTGCGGCAGCAGCAAGACCGGTGGGAAGAGGCGCTGCCTCACTGGCAGCAAGTGGCAGAACTTCGTCGGCTGGAACCGAATGGTCTGCTGAAACTGGCAACGGTGCAGGTCCACTTGAAACAGTGGGACGCAGCCCGCGTGTCTATCGACAAGCTCAACAAAACGGCTTGGCCAGCAAGGTTTGACAGCATCCAAAAGGAGATCCGCCAGCTCCAGGAGAAGCTGCCGAAATAGCCTGGACGAACGTTTCGGTAGTCCCCTGGCTTTGGCCTCTTGCTGGCGGCTGCTGCGGCCGCGTGAGATTGATATGTCAACGAACAAACCCTGACAATAAGCTGGGGCTCGTTGGTTGACAGGGAGTGGCACAAATGAGGCGTAAGCTATTTGCCGTGGTGTGCATTCTGGTGCTCGCAATCTTGGCATGGATCTGGTTCAGCGGGCGAGAAGCGACGATGGCTGAACGTGGATATTACTCGGATTCCAGCGACGAAACAGAGTCGTTGAATTGATCAAG
Source organism: uncultured Schlesneria sp. (assembly GCA_963977965.1). GTDB lineage: Bacteria > Planctomycetota > Planctomycetia > Planctomycetales > Planctomycetaceae > Schlesneria. The sequence continues at coordinate 14,651 of CAXBSB010000013.1, read as the reverse complement.
CGTTCCATTTGACCGAAATGACCTGTACACACGCCACACCTGAAAGGAATGCGGCTAGTAGGACACGACAGGCGATTCATCGTCGAAGAAGTTCGAAGGTGCGAATAACACAACAACGCCGCGACCCATGGGGACGCGGCGTTGTTGCATCATAGATCAAGAACGCTGCGGAGCTCCTGCCAGGTTGTCAAAGGGGAGGCCCTTTACTTCGCCAGAAGAACCAGGCAGGAGCCCCACGGCACTCTTGATTCGAATGTTGATATGAGTCGCTTGCTGAATCAGATTGACTTCAGAAATTCCACCAGAAGTTTCTGCTGATCGGGTGTCAGTTTCAGGTACTTATCGCGGGCGGAACGACCTTCACCTTCGTGAGCTCGAATCGCTTCATCGAGTGTGTTGGCACGGCCGTCATGCAGATAAGGTCCGCTGGCAGCAGCTCCCCAGAGTGGTGGTGTTTTCATTTCGCGGGAACCGGCTGCTCCCTGTACGATCCCGTCACCCAGGCTTCCCATATCGTGCAGCAGCAGGTCGGAATACAGGAAGACCGCCTTGTTGTTCAGAGCAGAGACCGGGCTGGCACCTGTTGTCATGGACGGCGTGTGGCAGCTCGTGCAGCCTACATCCAGGAAGAACTTGGCTCCAAATGCGCTCGATGCAGTGACGGGACCTGCCGGGGGAGGTGCCAGGAATCGCATGTAATCGGCCAGAAGATCGATCCCCGCTTTGCCCGTTGCAGGATCAACCGTGTCTTCGGGGTCTTTAACCTTGTCGAGTTGGTTGAGCAGCGTCACGTTTCCATTCGGTGCGTTTTCCGTAGGGAACAATCGGTTCGTAATCCCCATTTCATTCAGATAAGCATCGCCGGCGAAGGCGAGCAATGATGCCTGCTGGGCCTTCCAGCCGAAGCGACCAACCAGCGACTTACCGCTGGCGACATCCTGCACCATGGAGGCTTTACCGAGAACGCCATCAACAGCAGTGGTACGCACCCCTTTCAAAATCACAGCGTCCGGGATCGCTTCGATCAGCCCCAGACCAAACAACGGTGTTGTCTGTCGCTTCGCGACGACGTTGGCTTGTGCTGGAATCTTTTCCAATCCATTCGGACTGATCGCCCGTTCCTGCAGCAGTGATCCACCCAGTGCCGTCAGGGGATCAAACACGCCGCCACTGACCTTACCAAAGCGAGTGACATTGATCGGGCTGGCACCACCGACGGCAGGACCGGAATGGCAAGCGACGCAGGAATCGCGATTAAAGATCGGGCCCAAACCACTGCCGGGATTTTCTCGTTCTACGAAGTCATCTTTTCCGGCATTGAATGCCGCCAGTTGCTGGCTGGTCAGCCCCGGCAATGGTTCGCCAAACTTTGGCGGAGGTGGAGGTGGTGGACCACCGGATTGAGCACTTGCCAGAGAAGTGAATAGCGTTGTGGCGGCGAACAGAGCGAATGCTCCGACCGCTTTATGGTGACCGTTTGAAGGCGTTGGCCTGGTCAATGACATGGTGAATCTCCTGTAGGTCGACAGACAATCTCGCCAGCCCCACTGAAGGACCACAGTCAACGTCCGGAACATTGAAGGACAGACATGAGGCGAGCGAGATCGGGTGAAGCCACATGACACGCAGCTTCGACAGCAAGGGAAAACGAGAAATCCCCCCGACCCTCAACAGGCTTTTTGTAAAATCTAAAGATTTTCTGAATAGTAATTGCTGCGTGAGTTGCTGATGTTTCGCAAGGTGTTGTGCCGCATGTTGTTGTGGATTGTTGTCAGTGTCCGGTTGGAGCGACCTCGAACTCGTTCTCTGCGCGATCGGCAACGATTGCAGGAGTCGTATCAGTGCCAGCGCCGATCGTGTGAAGAAATTCGAAGGTGTGCAGGACTACCGGATCTTGACTGGCGCCTTTTGCCCCTTGGGGACCAGTGATGTGTACTTTCGGGTTTTCATCTTCTCCTGCCAGTCCTGTTTCGCGGCCGCCAGCGATTCTGGCTGCTCCATCAGATCGAGAGTGCTGACAGACAAGATTTGCGCCGCGTAAAGAACGCCTTTTTCACCGATTGTTGAACCGATCGATGCGACATTCTGCCAACTGTGTCCGGGACTGCCTGACGGGAAGCAGGTCGTACGTAATCCACCAGTTGGTACAAACCAACTGACGTCGCCGACGTCTGTCGAACCCTTGCTCGTCTCGGGTACGAGTGCCAACGGTTGTACCGCATCGTCGATGGAGAGCGTGAACTTTGTTTGGAACTGTTCCGTCAGCGGTTCCTGAAGCTTTCGCGCAAAGGCCTGTTCCTCTGCTGTGAACTTTGGTGGCGTCAGTCGATGAAGGTTGCGGTGCAATAACTCGGACAAGGGAGTGTTCTGCAAGAGTTCGTGACAATCGGTGTCCACGACACTGCTCACCTTTGTCCGTGTCATGAGTGCAGCACCGCGTGCGATGTCATTCAGCCATGTGAAAGCTGCTTCGACGTCACGATGATCGTCAGCGCGAACGTAATACCAGACTGTGGCGCTGGCTGGAACAACGTTGGGGGCGCCTCCTCCGCTCGTGATCACGTAATGAATCCGCGTGTCTTCTTTCACATGTTCGCGCATGAAGTTCGAACCGATGTTCATCAGTTCGACAGCATCCAGAGCACTGCGACCCTGCTCGGGGCTTCCGGCCGCATGTGCTGCGACTCCGTGAAACGTGAACTTCGCAGAGACCATTGCCTTGGAACTGCCATTCCAGACTTCGTTTTTTGAAGCAGGATGCCAGTGCAGGCAGGCATCCAGATCGTCAAACGACCCGTCCAGCAGCATGTAGACCTTGCCGATCAACGTTTCTTCGGCAGGTGTGCCATACAATCGAAGCGTCCCCGGAATTCGATGCTTTTCCATGGCGGATTTGACGGCCAGTGCTGCTCCCAATGCACCCGTCCCCAGCCCGCAATGTCCGCAGCCATGTCCGGGCTTCCCTGCTTCGACCGGATCGAGAACGGGCGAGACCTTTTGCGAGAGATCCGGGAGCGCGTCGTACTCGGCCAGGATTCCAATGACCGGCTTTCCAGAACCATACGTTGCCACGAATGCTGTCGGCATGTTGGCAACACCAACACGAACTTCGAATCCTGCTTCCTTCAATTTCGTGACGAGCAATTGCGAGGAACGCGTTTCCTCCAATCCGACTTCCGCAAATTCCCAGATCTGCTGGTTCACTTTCTTCAGCTCGACTTCACGCTGTTTCACGTCAGCGAGAGCCGTTTGCTGACTTGGACGCCACGCAAACTCCTGTCCAATCCCAAAGGAATTCATGCACAGAACAAACAGCAGAGTGGCGCTTGCAGTCGATCGATGGCAATCGGTGGACATCGTGATTTCTCTTGCTGAGGTGAAGAAGCTTGATCTCTAAAAATGGAAACACCGCAATGGACTGAATTACCAGGGAAGCAATCTGATGACGTGTTGAATTGCCCAGCTGATCGGACTGAAATGCAGGAGGAGCGGTGCCAGAATCAATCCCATCAGGAGTATTGGTCCAAGTTGACAGATTCTTTCCCAGGCGGGACGAGCAACATCGGGGATCAAACCATCTACGATCTTGCTGCCGTCCAGCGGAGGAATCGGAATCAGATTAAAAAGGCATAGTCCAACGTTCACCTGCAACACGAACATCAGCAGAAACACTTCTCCTTCTCCGAGGACGTCAGCTTGGTTCAATAAGATCTTCAACGTGGCGAAGGATGCGATCGCAATCACAGCGTTCGAAATCGGCCCCGCTGCCGCCACGATCAGGATCCCTGTTCGGATGCTGACACCTTTCAAACGTAGCGGATTGAAAGGAACTGGCTTGGCCCATCCGAAGGGAACGCCCATCAACGGCAGCAGGAAAGTTCCGACCGGATCCATATGGACGAGCGGATTCAGTGAAAGTCTCCCCAGCAGCTTTGCGGTGTCATCGCCCAGTTTGTAGGCCGCATACGCATGAGCCCATTCGTGAACTGTCAGAGACAGCAGTACCGGGATGAACAACATCAATCGCTGCAGAAAATCATCATCCATTTTCGATGTTCCGAAACTGTCATCTCTGAGCAGAGGTTCAACGGCAGAAGGTTCGATTACACATCATAGTATCAACCCTCAGGCCATATCTGCTCTGCCTTGAGACCATCGGTCTTCCGAAATCTGGTCTCGGGTTACTGACTCGGTACCAGCCGCCGCTTCCAGTCGCAGCACCTGAGCCTTGGGGACCAGTAGAGTAGATCCATCCGGTCTGGTGATTTTGATAAACACCGCATCGGCCCACAGAACAGTGCCTTCGACTGATGAACCGTCGCGCAATTGAAGTCGTATGACAGCACGTCCCGTTGGCTCGGACAATTGTGATGTCGATTCGATCAATACACTGTCAAGTTGATCGAACAAACGAGTCTGTTCCTCTCGTGGCTTCAGCGCATCACGAAAGTCCTGCAGGCGTAGCACGGGTTCTGACGACTCATGCCTCGCACGTCTGACTGCAAGAAGCGCCGCTTCGTTCGCCAGGCATTCCAGATCCGCGCCGCTCATGCCGTCTGTCCAGCCTGCCACAGTCTGGATCGAGACATCTGGACCAAGCGGTTTCTGGCTCGTGTGAATCTTCAGGATGTCGGCACGATCGGAATTCGTCAGTGCAGGCATCTTGATGCGTCGATCAAATCGTCCGGCGCGGAGTAATGCTTTGTCGAGAATAGCGGGGCGATTCGTCGCGGCAATCACCACGACACGGGTGTCGTGCTGAAACCCATCCATACAGACCAGCAATTGGTTCAGGGTCTGCTCGCGTTCATCGTGGCTGCCGCCAAGCCCTGATCCACGCCGCCGACCAATCGCATCGATCTCATCGATGAAGATGATCGATGGCGAATTCTTGGCTGCGGTTTCAAACATGTCACGCACGCGACTGGCACCAACTCCTACAAACAACTCAACGAATTCAGATGCGGCGACAACGTAAAACTTCGCTCCGGTTTCTCCTGCAACGGCTCGGGCAAGATGCGTTTTTCCTGAGCCTGGTGGTCCTTCCAGAAGAATGCCTCGAGGTAAACGAATGCCGAGCTTGATCCAACGTTGTGGAGTCTTCAGAAAATCAATCACGTCCCCAAGTGATTCTTTTGCTTCGTGGCACCCACCAACATCCGCAAACGTGATTTTATTTTGTCCCGTCACGTCCTGAGCACGGCTTTTTGTCAGTTTTATCAGGTCGATTCCGCCCGCTCCGGCCCTCATTTTGAAAATAAAATACAGCACGGCGAAGACGAGGATTGCGGTTGCCGCAAGCGTCACAATTCCCCCGGAATCACCAAACATCGAGTCAGATGACGACGAACCGTATTTCGGTTCGATTCCGATATCCTGCAATTCCAATAGCATTTGTTCAGTCATTTCTCCGTGGGCTTCGAACCAACTTCCATGTGAACGAAAACGGATCCGGCTTCCGGCGATTTCGATGGAACTCACTTCACCTCGCTGTACCTGAGTTTCGAGCATCCCGAATGGAACGATTCGTGCCGAATCACGACGGTTCGATGCAAAGTAAAATACCATCAACCCGATCAGGACGATCCAGAACAGGAAAGTTTGGAGCTTAGGCTTCATGATGTTCATTCCTGGGATTAGCAGTCACCTGCGAGGTGTCGTGTCACGATTGATTGTAGATCGCTGCAAAGACTTGTTTCGACTTCCTCTTCAAATCGTGAGAAGTCATGGCTGCGATTGTTCAACCTGATTTAACGAGTCATTACGATCAGGATTCGTCGGGGTCGAGAAGCTGAATGACGTGTTTCACCTTGTACGGTCGCTTGACCAGTCCACCCGATCTGGCCGAATTCCATTGCATCATGCAGACATGATTGGAAGTCGCGAGGATCACCGGGTCTCCTGCGGCGTCGTTCAGGAATGCGGACTTGCGAGCAAGAATCTCGCGTGAATTCTCTGGTTTCTGAATGTTGTAAACACCGCCAGATCCACAACAGTCGCGGGCTTGCGGGGCGAGTTCCCACGAATAGCCCGTCGCGTCCAGAACGTTGGGCGGAATCCCCGTCACCTTCTGGCCGTGAATCAAATGGCAGGGAAGATCGACATACACTTTGGCATTGGTGCTGCGACTGGGGCGTGCGACTGGGCCCAGTTCACCCAGAAAACTCAGGACATCTCGAACCGGGGGACTTGCAGGCAGGGCCTTCCCAAGAGCATGTCCACAACCCGACGAATTACTCAATATGGCATCGAACTGCTGGCTTCCGAAAGCGACCTGGTTTCGCTTTCTCAGAGGTTCGACCCCTTCCATGCCGGTATGTTCCTGAAACGCACCGCAGCATCCTTGTCCGTCCGGGATGAAGACCTGGACATTGTTTTCAATCAGGACTCGTACTGTCGCAAAGTTGATTTCACGGAATAGCGACTCCATCAGGCAGCCTGTCAGGAGAGCAACGCGAGGTCCTGTGGGACGCCGCTGGCGCATCAGCTTACGAGCGTAGGAAGCCGTCGATTGAATCGCTGCGGGTGTGCCCCGGAACAGGAACCGATGCGGTAGCCAGCCAACACGTCGAAGCAGACGAGCGGGCAGCATCGCCAGATTGAATAGCGACTGTCGTGACGCGAGGGCAGCGGCGGTTCTCAGAAGAACCCCTGGGTTGGCACGCCCGGTGGACACGTGCTCGTGTCTGACATGCTCAAAAATCTCTCCATACGGGACGTTGGCCGGGCACGCCGATTCGCATGCCAGGCATCCCACGCATTCTGCGGTATAAAAATCAGTCCAGGTATCCGCAGCCAGTTTCCCTTCCGATTCTTCGCGCCACAGGCGAAGGCGACCTCGAGGCGAATTGTTTTCGTCGCCGCTCAGCTTGTATGTCGGGCAGACTTCCAGGCAAAGGCCGCAGTGTACGCAACTCGACAGAAGATCAGCGTCGTGCGGAGTGGAATCGGCGGCCGTTGGTAAAGTTTCTTTTGACGTGGTCACGTAAAATGCGATTCCTGCTCGAGAATGGAGATCCAACCGGCCTCGACCGCTGACGGAACGACAGCAGGAAGATGTCGTGAATGCCAGTCGCCACCGACCGACAGCAGTTCGTCACGCCTGGAATTCACCAGAGCCTGAAGCCGGTCAAGTCGTGGGTCCTCGTCGAAATATCCCAGCACGACTCCGTTGTAACAGAGTGCCACGCAGCGGATGCTCTCAATGAGAGCGATTTCGCGAGCCAGCTTTACGACCAACTCGGGCGCGGTCTTCAATACAAAATCAGGGCACCCGTCCCTCGGTGAATTGACATCGCGATCCGATTGCAATTCGAGATACTGGCTTGCCGCGAGTTTCGTCAACCAGGCTTCTACGAACGGACGTTCGGGGACGGGACAATTCACCGTGATTCGCAACTGACATGTGTCGGCATTCGCCAGCAGATCAATCGCGTCAAACCAGTGCATCCAGCAGTTCTTCAGAATCTTCGGAACGGTCCCTGATACGGCCTCAGGATTACCGCTGAGATGGTAAACGTTGGTCGTCCCGCAGTTCGGGCGAAGTCTTAAGACGTAATCGACGGGTTCTCCAAACCGATTCCCCGAACCGAGCAGGAAGCGAAACAAGTCATAACCCGTGCAGGTCTTCACCACGCGTTCGCCAATTCGGACGATGTGACCGTTCGGCAGTTTCCAGTTCATACCGACGATGTTATCGCAGTAAGGACCGAAACGTGAAGATGCCGGGGTGTAACCTGTCGACTCGACCTGTTCACGCAGTGTTGCCTTTGAGTCAATGATCAACGGAAATCGCAGTTGGTGCGCGGCCGCCAGTTCTTCAACGTCACTGGCTGTTGCCGTGGCCGACAGTGCGACCACGCCATCGATGGTATCGAGGAACGGTGTAAAGCATCGTGGGTCTCTGGTCGCGTGACCATTTGTTGTTGAAGCAGGCTCGCTCTGCTTTGGTTCTGTCATCCCCTCAAAGCGTCTCCCTTCGAAGACTTTGAGCGGATTCAACTGATGTCGCGGGTTGAAAATCGCTGGAATCGCCATCTGGATGCGAGTCATCTCGGGGCCGAAGACCAGTGGCATATACGCGGTCTTGTCGTTACCGATTCCATGTTCGCCCGACAGCGTTCCACCGACATCCACCACGCGCTGCATCAACCGCTTGCCAATCAGTTCGATTGTTTCCAGTTCTCCCGGCTTGCGGGAATCAAACAGGAAGTTTGGATGCAGATTCCCGTCGCCCGCATGAAAGACGTTTACAGCGCGAATGCCCGCAGCGTCCGCTTCGTCGTAGACCAGTTGCAACAACTCTGCCAGTGCTCGCTTGGGAATCACAGCATCTTGCACCACAAAATCGGCACTCAACTGCCCCATCAATCCCCCGGCAACTTTGCGAGCTTTCCACAACTTCTTGCGTAGCTCTTCATCGTCGCTGAAGACCACATCGCGTGATCCGGCCGCTCGCAGGATTTCTGCCACAGATTCCACTCGAGCATCGACCAGTTCAGGCGGACCATCGATTTCCGTCAGCAGCATGAACGAATCTTTCGGCAACCCGACTGCCATGTGGCTGTTTTCCACCATAGCGACGCAGCGCGGGTCCATCAGTTCAATTGCGACGGGAAACGACGAATGTGCGACGAGTGCGTGAATCGCTTTTTCGGCGGTGATCAGGTCGGCATAAGTCGCTCGAAAGGTCCAGACTTTATCCGGCCGAGGCAGTACACGGAGCCAGAACCGGGTGAAGGCTCCCAGCGTTCCCTCAGATCCGACCATGAACCGCTTCCAGTCCTCGCGCCACGGACCGCGGCCGCCGGCTGGCCCGCCGAAACGATGGACGCTTCCATCCAGCAGAACAGCTTCGACTCCCAACACATAATTGCTCGTCACTCCATAGCGGAAGCAGTGAGCTCCTCCCGCATTCATCGCGACGTTGCCTCCGAGGGTACAGACCGGACCACTGGAAGGATCGGGGGGATAGAAAACTCCGTGCGGCTTCAGAGCTTCATCCAGACTATTCAGGACAACTCCCGCTTCAACTTCGCACCAGAAACCTTCGGCACAGATCTTTCGGACGCGACGCAGCGCCGATGTGTGAACGATCACCCCACCTTGTGCGGCAACGGGACCGCCAGACAACGACGTCCCGGCACCACGCATGCAGATTGGTACACCGAGTTGCCTGGCACTTTGCAGGACTCGAACCAGTTCATCCGCATCGGCCGGGATCACAACCGCATCGGGGCGGAATGTTTTGTAGCCCAACCCGTCCGCGTCGTACCCCGCCAGTTGAGAAGGAGCGGTCAGAACTCGTCCCCGAACAACTGCCGATTTGAGGAGCGATTGGAGATTGGACTGGATCATGAATGATTGACAATATGGTTCTGCGAAGCCGCAGGAAGGTACGAAAGCAGCAAGTCGTTTCACGCACACCTATTGTGCAAAATGAGTTGCATCTTTGGAAGTCGTTCTGAACGCGGGGTCAGGGCAATCGACTTTTTCTATGTAGGATGGGACCAGCTCGCTTCGAGCGCAGGCCCACCAGAAGAAATGTCTCGAATTCATGGTGGGCCGGGGGGGCAGTCGTTCCTTGGTGGTCACAGGAAGCCGTCAATGGCCGTCAATGCGTGGCACCTTGGAATTTAGGTTCTTTCGCTTGATTCATAATGTCACCACCAATTAACGACTGCACCCGTGGGCCGGCGCGGCGAAACGCCACTGGTCCCACCCTGCATTCTGCTCAGCTTCAAAAAGGCATTGGCCCTGAACGCGGGGCAATTGTTATGAAATCGAAAGCATCGGCTCGTGGTAATTGACTTCAGGACTTCACCTTGCTGTAACTGAGAGCTTTGACAACTGGTTTTTTCTCGTTTCAGGTCGGTCTTCCGTTAAATCGGGGTTCACGACTACAATCCCGTGTGATCTGTTTGTACGTGGCAACCACGGAGAAAGCGTGGAGTTGCGTCAATTCACCCGGGCCGGTGATTCAACGGGACAGACATAATTGCAGCGTCGGGATGGATTCCAGGCATCACGTTGTGGTGTGGCGGGAAGGGATGCATGACTCAATTCTTCGATCGTAAAGACCCGTGGGGCAACGGGATGTCTGTGTGGGTGGTGATGGCGATGGTATTCGTCTTCCCCATAGCATGGTGGTCTCTTGGCCAGATTCGACTCGAAAACGATGTCGAAAAATGGCTCCCCAACGATGATCCCGAGCTGAAGGTCTTGAAATGGACGAACGAACAATTCCCCGTTGAAGAACGGATCTTCGTTTCGTGGGACAATAGTTCGCTCAACGACCCTCGCATCCGCAAGTTTGTGGAAAAACTCGAAGGGAAGCTGGACGCTGATGGCATTCGCCGTGGCGGTGTTCCCCATGTTTCGAGTGTTGTTGAACCCCGGAATCTGCTCAATGTGATGCAGAAGAACGGTGTCGAGCCGCGGGAAGCGATGCGACGCCTGGAAGGGGTGATCCTGGGGGCTGGGTCTCTGAAACTGAAGTTGACGGAGTTCGGTAAGTCCGGGCTGCGTCAGACTCGACAGGAATTGACTGCGGCTGCGAAAGCTGAATTTGGAGTCGATCTGAAGTTCAGCGAACCGATTCCAGATTTCTGGACTCAGGTTGCAGTCCCGCCACCGCCGGCTGAAGAAGGGGAAACGGCCGCGAACCCTTCGGCTCCTGCGGTGATGAATGCGGCTGGCAAACTCATCGAAATCGAATCTGTTGACCATGATCTGCAAGTGATCTGGCAGGGCATTCGCCCAGGGAGCAAGCAGACTCAAGAGATTTCCGAATGGCTGACCGGGTTTGTCCCTGAGAAAGACGGGAATCAGAAAGTCGTCGAACAGTGCTTCTTTGTATTGGGATCGCCCATCACGATTGCGCTCGCGATTTCAGAAGCAGGAACAGCGGACAAAAATGAAACTGTCGATGTCATTCGCGAGGCGGCGGTTTCGGTTGGAATTCCGGCTGACGCTCTGCGGCTTGGTGGCAGTACTGTCTCTGCCACAGAGCTGAATCACGAAGTCGCCAAGGCAGTCTGGGATCCGGCTTTCCCGCTGACTCAGTTCCATCGTCGTTCCGTCGTCATCACCTCGGCTGTCATCAGCTCAATCCTCGCGTACCTGCTGGTGCGAAGCATCCGGCTGGCGACGATTGTCCTGCTGGTTTCGATGTACGCCACAATGATGTCTGTGGCCCTCGTACCCGTCACCGGTGGTACGATGAATATGGTTCTGGTCGTGATGCCATCCCTGCTGATGGTCCTGACGCTGTCAGGAGCAATTCACGTCGCAAACTACTGGAAGCATGCTGCCTGCAAGAATGAAGCGACCGCCATCGCCGAAACCGTTCGAACATCTCGGATGCCGTGCTTCCTGGCGAGTCTGACAACAGCCATCGGCCTGGTTTCACTCTGCACCAGTTCGCTGACTCCCGTTCGGGATTTCGGGCTCTATTCTGCCGCCGGAACAATGTTGTCTCTGCTGGTTATCCTGTACTGCCTGCCCGCTTTGCTGCAGGTCTGGACGGGGAAGCCACCCGAGGAACACGAACTCGACCATCCAGGTTGGCGCATGCTCGGACGTGGTCTGACGAAATGGCCAGTACTGCAGTCGATCGTGGTCCTGGCGATCTCTGTGGTCTGCAGTTACGGGCTGATTCATTTCCGAACAGAGACCAAGGTGATTCGGTATTTCCCGGAAAAGGCCCGGATCGCTCAGGATTACTGGTTTATTGAAACGTACCTGGCGGGAATCATGCCGGTCGAGACGATTATCCGGTTCGATGTGCAGGCCCAGAAGGACACCACGTTCCTGGATCGTGTGGAAGTCATTCGTCAGATTCAGGAGCGACTGCGAACAAACTCGGAAATCACGGGTTCATTATCACTCGCCGATTTCCTGCCAGTCAGCGATGCCCCGGCCGAAGATGCGGGCTTCCTGACTCGAAGCAAATACTTCAAACGAGCCAGCCTGATCCAGCAGAAGATTCGCGATGGCGAATTTCCCGCGGCCCGGACTTTCTACAACACGGCCGAAAAGGGAAGTGATCTGGCGGTTAAGGGTGATCATCAGTTGAATCAGGCGGGAGACGAACTGTGGCGGATTACGTCGCAGGTCGCGATCATGACCGACAACGATTTCGCGGAAGTTCTGGCTGACGTGAACGCGATTTCGCAGGATGTTCTGAAGATGCATCCAGGCTCCGTACATCGAATCACGGGAACGGTTCCACTCTTTCTGCAGACTCAACGCGCGGTTCTGCAGAGCCTGATCAGCAGCTTCGGGCTGGCGTTTGTTTTGATCCTGGGTGTGTTCGTCTACATGCTCAAGAACTTCTGGGCCGGGCTAGTTGCGATGATCCCTAATATCGTTCCGATCACGGTTGTCTTCGGCGTAATTTCCTGGATGGGACAGCGAGTTGATGTTGGAACGATGATCACGGCTTCGATTGCGTTGGGAATCGCAGTCGATGGAACATTGCATTACCTGACCTGGGTTCAGAATGGGATGCGACTGGGACAGACCCGACGGGATTCCATCATCAACGCCCTTGTCCATTGTGGGCCAGCGATGTGGCAGACCAGCCTGGCCGTGGCCCTGGGGCTGCTGGTGCTGGTACCTGCGGAACTGCTGTTGATCAGCCGCTTCGGCTGGCTGATGGCTTCGATGATTGCCGTTGCCCTGATCGCCGATATCGTCCTGATGCCGCAATTGCTGGCTGGTCCGCTGGGATACCTGTTCGAACCACCCAAGTCTGAAATTGTCCCTGGAACCCATCATGTGACCGCCTGGCTTCCGGCCGAAGGATCGGAAAGCCTCGAGAAGGTTGAATTACGGGCGATGATGGATGACACTGACGTTCGAGCTGAAGCGAAGGATCAGGCGGCTGGTTCAACGCTTCCGCCCCCGCACTTTGCAGCGCGGGTCCCATCGAACGACCCGTCGCGACCAGCTTCGTAGCGACGGCGTTTCAGTTTCAGAACAGGGCTTTCCATGCGACCATTGATTGGCGTATTGCTTTTTCTCGTTGTGACGTGCCTGAACGGGACGACGGCATTGGCTCAGAACTTCTTCGAAGAACGTGTGTTTTCGCCACGAGCCGGAGAACAGTTGAAGTACCGGCTGATGCTTCCCAAGGACTATTCGCCATCGGGGACAGAAGTCTATCCGCTGGTTGTTTTTCTGCATGGCGCTGGTGAACGCGGCGACGATAACCAGAAGCAACTGGTTCACGGCATGAAGGATTTTGCGAAAGAAGAGAATCGCCAGAAGTATCCCTGCTTTGTCATCGCGCCCCAGTGTCCCGACGGGAAACGCTGGGTCGAAGTTGATTGGACGCTCGATGCACACAAGCAACCGGAAGAATCAATCTCGCTCTCGCTGACACGTGAGTTGATCAAACTTCTTCAGAGCCACTTACGAGTGGATTCAAAACGAATCTACGTCACCGGGCTTTCGATGGGCGGTTTCGGAACGTGGGATCTGATCACCCGAACTCCAGACGTGTTCGCCGCAGCCGCTCCAATTTGCGGGGGAGCCGACGAGGCTCTGGCGGGGCGAGTCACCAAGGTGCCGGTCTGGGCATTTCATGGTGATAAAGACTCAGTCGTTAAAGTTGAGCGATCACGACGAATGATTGAAGCCATCCAGAAGGCAGGGGGGATGCCCAAGTACACGGAATATCCGGGCGTTAATCATGACTCGTGGACGAGGACTTACGCGGATCCAAAGTTGATGGAGTGGCTGTTCGCTCAGAAGCTTCCCTGACGAACGCGGTTGCTGGCTAGATGCGATAAGCGGAGTAGTCGCTACCGTGTCACTGTGGCCAACGGAATCGGTCCCGCACATGTCGCTAAAACTCACCCATTGGGAATACAGCTTTCTTCTCCATACGTCCAATTTGGGCGACAACGTCCGCACCGCAACAAATCCCTTCACCGGCGAAACGATTGAATCTGCAATTGACAATGGTCTGACGCAAGCCGAAATAGACGCCGTGCAAGACGTCTTCGACCAGAATGGAATCGATGGTCCCGAGCCTGAAGGCGAAGGCTACGCGGTCTATGGTTCCAATGGAGATCATGTAAGATTTCGTTGCAGGGATCTGAATGATGGCCTGCCAATTACCGAAATTGTCGTCGAGATTGTTGTAAGCCAACTCTCGGATGAAATACTCCAGCTACTTCTCCAACTTGCGCGAGCTGGCAATTTGTTGCTCATGTCATCGGCTGGTGATTGCGTTCAAATCGTCGATAACAAACCAAATCGCAGACTCCAAACACGATGGCCAGACATTCAGACGATGTCTTCAAATGTCAACCTGAAGGCATGGCTTCAAGAAGTCATCGGCGGGCGGAAAGTCCACGTGTATTCCTAAGGATGTGGTACAAGCTTGAAGAATAGTGGCACAGCAAGAATCGGGATTGGAAAGTGTGGTGTCCCGCGCGCATCAAACTGCGGCTACTAACCCATGATTCGACGCGACACGGAAGTGTGCCCCGCACTGGCGCGTACCGGCTGATGAGTCTATTGCGGTCAGAGGTTGGCACCCATCCGCACCCATCCAGCGCAGCCCTTCGTGTGCTTCGTGGTAGATCACTCGTCCTTCGCAAGAATCTGTTGACCACGAAGCACACGGAGAGCACGAAGGA
>CAXBSB010000012.1:0-58152 GCA_963977965.1 uncultured Schlesneria sp. | reverse complement strand
AAGCAGAAGACGGCATACGAGATTCCGAAACGTGACTGGGAGTTCAGACGTGTGCTCTTCCGATCTGGGGTGGCACGGTTTTGGAGTCTGCGTCGTCCTCGACAAGGCCGTGCGTTTTCGGCGGAATGTCGTGTTGCGGACGATTCGCTCGGGGGGCTGGATTGGCGATTCGCGTCACTCCACGAGCGAAGACACGGCCTTGTCGCGGACTCCAAATCCGTAGCACCCTGAATTTAAATTCTCTCACTCGATTAACCATGGCACCACCAATTAACGACTACGCCCGACACCGCTCCCGGTGATCTTCGCTGTTTGCTGGTCGAGCCACGACATCGTCACAACGCCAACTCGTCTCTCGCATATTGAAGGCTGGCGGCGATGTTAGCGTCTTCGAGTTCAACCTGCTTGTTGAAGGGAAGCGAGTTGACTTCCTGAATGGCTTTCGCCGGGTGTTCCCTTACGAACCGTAGCGTGCGAGCCAGATCGTTGCCGGAGACACCTGGCATCGTGGCCCAGTAGGTGTCTGTCAAGCAATTGACCTTGAGCGGGTCGCGGGTCAGCAACTCCAGAACCATGCGAACATCAGGTTTTGCCCGCTTAAGAATCGTTACCATCCGCTTCAAATCGAAGCTGCCTTGCCCGAGTGGGATATCCGCCAGCAGGAATCCATGCTCGTATTCGCGCAGAGCCTGATCCTTGAAGTGGACTGTGAATGCATACGGTGCCAATTCCTCGATCGCCTGGTACGGGTCGTCAAGCAGCGCGAAGCTGTTGCCGGTATCAACCGTTGCACCTATGTACTCACAACTTAGATGCTTGTAGAGCGCCAGTCGCTCATCGAGGCGCTGATCCTTGTGATTCTCAACGGCCAACTGGACGCGATGCCGGGTAACGATCGGGACTGCTCTCTCAACCATGCGTCGCCCCTTCACCTCAGCCTCACGCACCTCGGCAAGCGACTTGAATTGCTCATAGCGTCGCCCTGGCATAATGACAGTGCGGACAGCCTGGACACCAACCTCCGACGCCGTAAGAATTTCAGCTTCGAATCGAGCAAGGTCACCGTCATCGCTCGGTGGGCTGACTATGCCGTCGATGAACAGTTTGTGCTCGGCTGCGAAGTCGCGCAGCATCCTTACTTGAGCGGCATCGAGAACACCGAGCGATGCCTGCATCCCTCCGGCACCGAGATCTCGGCAGTGTTTCAGAAACGTCAGCGGTTCGAAGAGATCACTCTTGGGATCTTGCTGTTGAATAAGTTTGCGCCGTAGTGAACAGTTGTAAATGACAAGGCCCAAACCCGTTGGTTTCGGGGTCTCGCGAGCAAACGTGACGGAAGCTGCGGCTGCGACCAGCATTCCCAAGGCGTTCCGCCGTGTCAACATGTTGTTCTCCATTCCTGAATGGTTGTGCAATGACGTGAATTTCATCGTACCGCTCATGCGGCAAATCCACGTTTTTGCCACGGACTGTCAGCTGACCAATCGTTTCAGAATGAATCCCTCAAGGTGCTGGCACTCCTCGTAAATCACGTCAATCTGATCGAAGCTCTTATCGGTCTCGGAGAGTTCAAACGGAGTGATATTGTGATTGAAGTTCCGTTTCTTGTAGGCCTTGATTTCGTCGTCCGATTGGCCTTTGGGAATGTATCGCCAGCCTGCGAGGAGACGTTCAGCGACCCAGCGGTAATGTTCCATTTCGGCTAATGTCTGGCGAGTTTCATCGGTGAGTTTTTCAGTGAATTGATCAGATCTTTGGTCGGGAGTCGTCCGCCGGGCGATTTCGACACCAACATGTCTGAGTTTGATCAACATGTGATCGGCCGCAGCCCGATTCGATTCTCGATGATCGTCAGGTATGATTGACCAAGGGTTGATTTCATATGTTTTTCCTATAGCTTTAGCCTTCTCCCCCTCACTCTGCTCGTAGGCTTCGTGGATTTTTCGGCCGAGACTTTCGCGAATGGGGTCGGTAATCTCTGAGTAGCTGGCTGCGGAGTGACATTCTCCGAACGGGATCAGGGTTCCATTCTTATTGCGAGAAATCGCTTCCGCGAGTGCTGGCTGACGCGGAAGCCAGACGAAGACTGGTACGCTGGAATGGCCATGGCTCGTCAACTGGTCGCGAAGCTGGACTGCCATTTCAAAATTGTCATGGTCTTGATGTCCACAGATGAAGATGACCGGCTTGACACCCTCTAGAGCAAATAACTGCGCAAGCCTGATTGCGAACACTTCATCGCTTCGTCCCCCGGCAAGCTCAACGAATTCTGCATTACATACGTATTGTATGGCGTCTGCTGAAGCGACGGTGAGTTCACTTGGAAGCGGGTGTTGATTCCAATTCCATCGATCAACTTCCGGCGAGAATGAAGTGACTCCAAGTTGGCCATTATCGCCATTCGTCCAGCTTGTGAAACGCGGGTATCGTGACAGGAATGGTCTGGCTGACTGCGAAATGTCGCGATCCGCAATCGTAAACCGGCTTCGCTTGTGATTCGGGAAATGGCCGAGTTGGGCGAGTTGAACAGCCAGTGTTTGCCCCATCGGTCCAAATCCGAAGATGACGAAGTGAGCGGTTTCCTGAGTGTTTTTAGGTGCGTACGGCCATAACTGGTTCGCAACCAGGCGCGCCGTCCCCGTTCGAGGAACATTGAAGACCTGGACCAGCATCTGGATGGAATCATGCAGGAGTTTGCAATACGGCCGAAGCGTTGCAGCGAAGTTGGAGTCGACAATGTGAACATGCACGCGAATACGGTTCTCTTGTCGATCGAATTTTGAATTCTTCTGCAAAGTTCCAAGTTCGGCGACGACTTCGAGATTGACGCCATCATCGCCGGTCACAACGAAGACCTCGGTGGAATGCAGGATGCGCGATTCGATCAGCGTGTCGCTCTTTGTCGCGTCGCCAACAACGACACTCGCGCCGAGCTTTCGTGCGTACTCCAGCCACGGATTTGCCGCGTCATTCTCAATAATGACCACGTCCTTCGCTCGATCGAGGGACTCCAGGTCGTCCAATAACTGCAATCCAATCTCGCCGAGTCCGCAAATCACCACATGGTCATGACGTGTTAATAGACTTGGAAGACGACGAACTTCATCGAGAACTCGAATAATCACCGTTCCTGAAACGACCAGGAACAACGTCGCTGCAGATAGTCTTGCGATCATCAGAAACCAGTTGCTCGGGTGGCCCGAATCATCCTCTGCCCCTGAATTCAGCAAGAACAACTGTACGGTCTTGAATAGTGGAATTGACCAATCCAGGTTCGGTGTTGGTTTTGTCCCGTCGTCGGTTGTCGGTTTTGTCTTGTCGTCCAATGTCGGCTTTGTGCTGTCGCCCGATGTCGGTTTTGTTTGAGGCGATGCTGACGAGGCATACTGCCACGAAAACCCGCTAAGACCACAAACCACGGTCGTAATCGCCAATGAGCAGATCGCACTTGCCAACCATCGCCGAACGATCAACCGCCAATACGGAGAGAGATGAACTCGGCGCTGTTCAGTCATAAGATCTTTCGTTCAAAAGCAGATTCACAAGAATCTTTTTGTTCGATTTCAGGGGGCCCGCAGATTTGTTTCGCGTTGCATTGACTCTGATTGATCAGTCGGCTGGAATGCTTCGTCGTCTTAATGTTCACGATGTTTCGAGGACTCGCTCATGATACTTGAATTGGTAACACTGTGTCTTCTTGGTGCAAAGGATTGGCCTCAGTTTCGTGGCGCGAATTCGGACGCACATGCGGTCGATGTGACGGCTCCGATGGAGTGGTCTGACACGAAGAACGTCGCGTGGAAGGTGAGTGTTCCCGGGCTGGGGTGGTCTTCGCCGTCCATTGTTGGCGGGCGAGTCTATCTGACGACGGCAGTTCCTCGCGGAGAAGGGTTGTCATTGCGTGCCTTGGCACTTGACGCCAAGACCGGGCAGACGATCTGGGACCGTGAAGTCAGGGCAATAGAAAAGGCTCCCTCAATTCACAAGAAAAACAGTCACGCCAGTCCCACACCGATCGTCCGTGACGGGGCGGTCTATGTTCACTTCGGAACCTTGGGGATGGCACGTCTGTCCGCTGAGGATGGCGAACTCAAATGGATTTGTCTGGAACTGCAGTACCCGCCGCTGCACGGTAGCGGCGGATCGCCCGTATTACAGGATGGCAAACTGGTTGTAGTCTGCGATGGCAGCACCAATCCGTTTGTTGCGGCAGTCGATTCGGAAACTGGGAAAGTGGTCTGGAAGACACCGAGGTCTGTGAAAGCTCGCATCAGCCACTCGTTCGCGACGCCGACGCTCGCGGTCGTTGATGGCAAGACTCAGGTGATGGCTCCCGGCCCGGACCATTTTGCCGCGTATGATCTGTCGACCGGCGAGGAACTTTGGCGAGTCCTGGCGCCTGGCTGGTCTGTCGTTCCGCAGCCAACGATCGGTCACGGGCTGGTGATCTACAATCACGATTACGACAATCCGGAACTGATTGCAATCAAGTTAGGTGGGAAAGGTGACGTCACTGAGTCGAATGTAGTATGGCGGATGAAGCGCGGTGCTCCGAGTACGCCATCGCCACTTCTGGTGGGGGACGAGTTGTATTTCGTATCCGATGATGGAATCGCATCGTGCATCGATGCAAAAACGGGTGAACGCCACTGGATGGAACGCCTGGGTGGCAATTTCTCGGCGTCACCAGTTCTCGCGAACGGACGCGTTCTCTTCATGAATGAATCCGGGTTGGCAACCTGGGTGAAACTCGGCAAGAAGTTCGAATCGCTGGGTACGTGCGAAGTCCCGGGACGCACGTTCGCAACGCCTGCGTTTTATGATGGCGCCATGTTTCTGCGAACAGACGAAAAGCTTTACAGAATCTCGCAATAGGATCTTCCGCGAAAACGACGCGAGTTTCCCTGAAGGAACGGGGTCACTCAGCGTCGTTCTGTTTCAATCGGCGAATGATCTCGTCTTTGAGGCCCGGGACAACGGAAAGTCCGTTTCCACTGTAAATCGTGGGGTTTCCGTTCCAATCGATGAATTCGCCACCGGCCTCTTGAACGATCGGCAGCAGTGCCGCCGCGTCCCAGGGATTCATAGCGGGGTCGACCATCAATTCAGCTCGCCCGGTCGCCACGAGCATATGTCCGAAGCAATCACCCCAGCCGCGTGCCAGATGAACCGATTGCAATAAGGCTTCCAGTGCTTCTCGCTTCTTGATCGCTAACCAGCGGGTCGAATTCGTTGTGCAGAACGTCGCTTCGCTCATCGACGTGACGCTGGAAACGTGAGCACGTCGCGGAGGCTTGGTTCCAAATTGCCACCACGCTCCGCTCCCCTTGGCGGCGTAGACAACTTCGTCGAGTGCGGGGAACCGTACAACTCCGATGACACAGACCCCGTCCTTTTCGACACCGATCAACGTTCCGAACAAAGGAACACCGTGAATGAAGGACTTTGTTCCGTCAATCGGATCCAGAATCCATCGGAAGCCAGTTGTTCCAGTTTTGTCGGGAAACTCTTCTCCGAGAATTGCATCATCAGGGAATGATTGTGCCAGACGCTCGCGAATCAGCTTTTCGGCCCCTTTGTCGGCGATGGTTACTGGAGTGGAATCCCCCTTGCGTTCAACAGCCAGATCCGGGTTGCAGTAATATGGAAGAATGAACTCACTTGCTTCACGGGCCACTTCCAGAGCAAATTTCAGGCGGGACTGGTAGTCCACATTCGTATCAGACATGAATCCAATTCCAATAGTGTTAAGGCAATCAACAAAATCAAAACAAGAATCGAAAGCTTGAGTCAGTTTTCTTCGAGGCGGTAGAGATACTCGCCCGCTTTGCGAACCAGCAGAATCCCCTCGTCTTCGCGATTCGCAAACGATTCAACATCGATCGTGGCAGGATCTCGGTACCCAAGATTGATTCGCTCACAGACCTCTGGCGGTATGCCACTGGCGAGCGTCACTTTGACTCGCGGAGTTTCCACGCCGTCGGCGAACGATCCGCTGCCACGCACGTGCGTCGAATGGGCCAGCACGCCCCACGGAAAATCCTTGAATTTGTCCCACTGTTTCGTGAAGTAGTCTCGGACGTGGTAACCGACCTGTTCAATCAATTTTCCATGAGTGACAGAGATTTCGTGCATATGCGGGGCATAGATGATCAACTCGCCCCCGTCTGCCACGACAGGTTCCAGCTTGTACATGCACTTGCCGGCCACCCAGAGTTCGTCGTACATCGGCGGTGCACACGACAGAACCTGCTTGAAAGGCTTCGCGCAACGCTTGATGTGGACCTTGTTTGAAAGATCTGCAGCCTCGTTCCAGGCCGACTCGGGGGTTCCGTAAAACAGGCCATGCAGATTGCCATCGGCGGCAACCACAAACGTGATCGCTTTGCGCTCTCGGGGAATCATCGCTGCCGCGCGGTCGACAACACGTCGAACGGCAGTATCTTTCACCCCAATGATTCCCACATTCGTAATCAGCGCACCGAGCCAGTGGAAAAAATTCAGGATCTCTGGCCCGCCGATCCCAGGGAAGAAATACTTGTTTCCACCCGAGAAGCCGACAACCTCGTGTGGAAACACCGGACCAAGGACCAGCAGGACATCGTAGTCGGAAATGCGAGAATTGATCTGGACAGGCACATCCAGCGACAGCAAGCCGCCAGAAATCTCTGATG
This sequence comes from uncultured Schlesneria sp., assembly GCA_963977965.1. Classification (GTDB taxonomy): domain Bacteria; phylum Planctomycetota; class Planctomycetia; order Planctomycetales; family Planctomycetaceae; genus Schlesneria. The sequence goes on along the minus strand of CAXBSB010000012.1, from coordinate 51,478 downwards.
TTTCCTGTCTGGTCAATGTTCCAATCGTCAACAATCTTTCGGGGCGGTCCCATTCGTGGTTGAACAGCCCCAGTTGATAGAACAAACGGCCTCGTTCTGCTTCAGAGATTCCCAATAGCTTGCACATCTGGGAATCTGACATGGGAGGGTGAGTTCCCAGGGCAACCAGGATATCCAACTGCGACACTACTGGACGAAAGTTCGTATGCAGAGCGTCAAACAGCAATGGCAAAGGTGCCGTGCGCGTCGCATCGGGAATAATGACCAGAACCCTTTTACCGGCGTAGTCTTGAACGGGCAGACGAGCGAACCACTCGCGGACCTGGGCATCGGACAATTTTGGCAACGGCTCGGGCATGAATCTCACCGACGGTCTAAAACGCAGTTTTGCCAGACAACACGAGGGGGGATTGTAGCTGCGCGCCTGCCACTCGCGAAGTCAACGGGATTGAATCCGAGCCGTCAAAGCGATAAACCGGTGGGTGTTCGTTGATAAATCGGCAGCTTCCCTCAGGACGGTCTTCGCAAAATGAAAGTAACTCCTCGATTTTGCCACTCATTCTGGCTTGTGGTCACTCTGGCCCAACTGCTGGTGTCATCGGCCACCGCAGCAGAACTGCCTGCCGGTTTGCGGGTGTTCTATACCGGGCACAGCTTCCACATGTTTGTCCCGCCACAAATTGACGTCATGGTCAAAGCCGCTGGAATTCAGGGACATCGTCAGGTTGGCGTGCAGGGGATTGGCGGCTCACGCGTCATTCAGCACTGGGACCTTGCCGACGAAAAGAACAAGGCCAAACCCGCACTGACGTCCGGGGACGTGGATGTCTTCACCATGGCAGCACATCTCGCGATTCCCGACGAAGGGATCGCCAACTTCACGGAACTCGGCTTAAAGCACAATCCGAATCTCAAGCTGCTCGTTCAGGCATCATGGTTTCCCTTCGATGTGGCTGCGGCAGACAAAAAAATCCGCGAGAACAGTCAGCGAGACGCTATGAAAATTGCCGACCTGCAGGCTGCCGTCGATGAATGGCGAGTCAAACTCGAAGCTCAGGTTGATGCCCTGAACAAACAACATGAACGAAAGGCTGTATTCATCGTCCCGGTAGGTGATGCGGTCGTGAAGCTTCGTGAAAAGGTTGTCGCAGGAACATTTCCGGGCATCAAAACTCAATCGGAACTCTTTACGGACCCAATCGGTCACGCCGGCCCACATGTTCAGGCGCTGGCATCGTATTGCAACTACGTGGCCATCTATCGAATCAGCCCCGTCGGCCTGAAGATTCCGGGAAAATCAATTTCACCAGAACAGCACGAGATTCTGCAAAAGCTCGCCTGGGACACGGTGTCTGGCTATTCCCACTCAGGCGTGGTTGCAGCTCCATAGCCATTTGATTGTGGCGTGCCGTGGGCATCAAACGGAAGCGCCAAACCCATGTTAAGACGCGACTCGGACGTGCGACCCACGCTATTTTCGCCAGAACTGCCACCATGGCTGATGGCCGGGTTGTTCAATCGGTACTACATTTTTCACCTTCATGACCCGGTCATGCAGCGTGTCCATTTCGTACCGCACATACGATGGTCGGTTTATCAAGCTGTGTTCCGCCATTGAAAAGAGTGGCCCAATCGTGCGTCCGTCAATCTCCAGGTACTTCCCAGGTTCGGCTTCATGCGGGTTTTTCGCTTGCCACGACAACACTGCCCGTTCCGCTTCTGGTAATCCTGTCTCAAGGAGTGCCGCACGAGCATCGGCGGTTTTGGCTTGATCGTCGGATTCCTTCAGGGCGCGCAGCAACTCATGAATGCTCCAAGGCCTGGCAATCAACGCCAACACTGCGGCGACTGTCGTCCGATTACAAGGGATGTCTGACAACAGCCCCTTCCGGATAAGACGGATGGCGTGCTCGGGGGCGTATTCCAGCGAAAGTAACAGGCCTTCGCCAACTTCGGTCCCAGAGGTCAATGCCAGCGCAGCAGTCATCTCGGTCGTTCGAAATCGTTGGCGGAGCAAGAACTTCAGACCCGTAATCCAAAGATGGGGTTCTGGAGGATCGCCCGCGGGCCTTATCCTTTTAAACATCGAGTAAACATCAGGACACCAGCGCGGGTTGTCCTGCTCTGTGACAATCTGCAGGGCAGCCGACACCAGACCACTTGGGGAACCTTCAAGCGCAGCTTTCAGTTCTGCGTCCGAATCACCCAACTCCACCAGGCCAAAAAGTGCATCTGCCTGAGCCTCCGCTGATTCCTGAAGCAACATTTTCCGGCGGATCGCGCAACACATCTCTGCCCTGGGGCCAGTAACTCGCTGAACATCCGTTTGATCGACAGCCGCTTCGTGTGCTGCAGGCCAGTCTCCGATCATCGCTGCAATCCAGCCCCTTTTTGCAGGATCGCTCCATGCAACACAGAATCGATCGATGATTTCAGCCCGGCAAAGGATTTGCTCTGCAATTCGAGGTGGATTCCATCGACTTTCCGGAAATGGAATCAGGGCTCCCGATGCAATCAGACCAGTGACAGCAATCCGAAGTGGGCGGACTGATCGATGCAATTCCAGCAGTCGCTTCTCAGGGGGCTCAGGATTTCGGAGTGATTCGAGATATTTTGAGTAGAAATACAAGTCGATGTATTCCGCAGTCTCATCATAGAAATCGACATCAATGTCTTCGCCGGTAACTTTGTGAGTCAGGCAGCAACCTCGCCCGTGGAAAAAATACTCCCATTCTGGCATGCCCGGTACGCTACCAGATTGTGGCACTCCCTCAGGATGCCCCAACGCGCCCATGCCCGCAATCATGCCCGATTCGCCACGCAGCCGGTCCTGAATTATCTGTTTCACCCAGTATTGTCGATCGCGGTGCCGAATCATTCCGATTATTGTCCATGTCTCCCACGGCGTTGGAAGCTCACCAACCTCGGGCAGGCTTTGAATAACCGCGAGGTAATCGTCAGGATCGGTTCTGGAAGTTTTCGCAAGAGCATCCAGTAATCGCGAAATCCGTTGGTCCATGATAGATCGCCAGTTCTCAATGCAGTGACATTGCGACATGGGCAATGCCATTTCAATGCCGCAAATAATCCTGTGATCATAGCAGATTCAAAAGCGAGAGTTTGATTCGTAAAACTCATGAAGCAAGTTCTGTCCGCAGTTGATCGTCGTGTGTCGGGTGCTGATTCCGCGTGGAGACCTGACGCACGAATGATCACCAAAACACCTGGGTGCAAACTCATCAGGGAGCATATCTTGGGAACGCGATTTCAAAACACTTGGAGACCACATCGCATCAAATCACCCATGGCAAATCTTACGTGACAGAAGTATCGCACAAATCACGCCGCGCATTTAACGGTTGACCGCGAGCGATGTCATACTCTAAATCGTCAAGACTGCATCGCTGTTCCGTGAATTCTCTGTTCGAGGTTGGAGGATTGCCTCATGGTGCACGACAACTGCGATTTCGATCACAAATGTGGGTCTGGTTTTCGTGCAGACTTATTCGTCGTTTGTTCGCTGGATGAGACTATGTGGATAAGATTGTCATGAAAGACTCTGGGGCGAATGGATTTGCGTTGAGACATCCATCGATTTATCAAACGCTGGTTTGTTTACTGGCGATCCTCGTGTCGTCGCCAATGATTGCGATGTCCATCCCGATGCTTTACGCAATCGGCTTGCTAGTTTCAAATGGCGTCCAGTTAAACGTATTGCTTCCGGCGATACCAGGTATGGCTCGCGTGCACTGCGAAGACGACAGTCTCGTCGAGGCTGTTTTCTGGCGGAATGGTTTCGTCGCAATCGGGACCGGCATGTGGGAACCGTCCTCGGGTGCTCACATTCCCTGATCTCATTCGCCCTCGGTCGTCAATGGTTCCGTTTGGAGTATCGACAGCGTTGAACAGGCCAGTCATTTGACTGAGGGCATAACGGAACATTTGTTCGTTAGCACGGAACGCGGGTTATTACACACCCAAGGAATGCAGATTTTCGATGAGTTACTGCCAGAAGTGCGTACGATTGGGGCAATCTCGGAAAAAACCTTGAATTTCGCCCCATGTTCGGCGCTCGCTCCGGCGAATTCCCGCCTGTGGCCTTTTTTATTTTGTCGTCGAATTATCTTCTTCCATTCCTCACGCATTCTCCCTGTTTTGACGGACAGGAATGATTGTCCGGCCTAAAGGTTCTCAGAGATGACGGCTGTTGCATTGTGATTGTATAACTTCTCTGGAGATTTTGTTTGTGTCGCTTTTCGATCGAGTTCGTCACCATGCGTCTGTTCTGGATCAATCTCGTTTTTTTCGTGGCGTCATCAGCCTGCTCATATGCTCAGGTTGAACTGAATCAGATTGTTTCCCGTGAAAACGCGGCGTTCGATTGCCGGATTGCGGTGATGACAGTCGGACGCGACGGGAAGGTCTATCTCAGTAATCAGCAGTCGCCGGGGCATGTGCTTCGGTTTGAACGCAATGGTGCTGGCAAAGTGGGTGGGACTGTCGTCTATGCGATGGGGAATGCGACTGCAAATTCGAAGGGAATTATCGCGACCGCGAATGCACATTTCGCACATGCAGTGAATCTGTATGACTCGCATTTCACGGCGGTCGTGGCCAATTCCGAATTCCTCGTCAGCGACGCCGTCGGCTGGGATGCTCCTCTGGCCGTTGAGGCAGGTGAAATCTCGGGCGACTTTTACGGTGTTGATCATCATCGCGATCGAGTCGTCCGGATCGACAGCCAGGGGCGAACTGTCACAACGTATCCTATCTTTGCGGACAAATCTGAAAAGAAGCGTCTGTTCGGGTTCCGCGTTTGTGAGAAATCGCAGTCATTCTTCTGGCATACGGAAAACAACACCGTCCGCTGTGCTGACCTGACAGGAAAGACTCGCTGGAGCTATCAGCATCCGCAGGGAGTCGGCTCATTCGATGTTGATGTCGACGGAAACGTGTTCGTCATCGGGCAAGTGCATGAAGCCGGCGTCATGCTGGATTCCAACGGTCAACCGGCGGGAAGTTTCAAACTGCAGTGTGGTGACCAGAAGCCGGTTCCTGGAACGCACCTGATGTCACTGCGAGTCCATGGTGATGAGATCCTGATCAAGCGTTCGCATCCGACAGAACTGTTTCAGACGTTCGACCGGAAGACGGGCGAGCGGAAGGCTGTAGTCTCGATCGAGCACGAGCAACTGACTGTTCGTTTTCCTTCGCATATCTGGACGGCTGGGGAGGCGATTCCATTCTCAGTGGACTTCCGTGCGGGAGAGCGTATTAATGCTCCACGCTGGCGAGTCTGGGCGACACCCTGGGGCGACGTTGACTGGCGCGAACTGCCGTGGAGCGAGGGACGCATCGTTGTGCCTGCAGACATGGGCGGGCTCTATCAGTTAAAGGTCAGCCCGGAATTGCGAGGCCACCAGTCAGGAACCGCAGCCGAGTACCTGGTACGAGATATGATCGAAGTCCGCGCTCCGCAGAGCGTCGGAACGGTCAGCATTCTGACCGCTGGAAATCGAATTCACTTCGCCCGAAGTGAAGCGATCCCCGTGGCGGTCACAGTTCGCTCACCCATCGATCAGCGTCCTGCAACGGTGACTCTGTCACTGAATAGCGGAAAGAAAACGGTTGCGAAGCAGGATGTCACGATCAATTCCGAGGGACGAGGCGAAGTCATCTTCCCGGAACGTCTCTCGTTAGACCCAGGGCGTTATTTGCTGACGACGGAGGTCAGTAAATTCACGGTTGCGGCACAACCTCTTGTGATTGGAGTCGGACGAAATGACAAATCGGACTTCCGTAACACTGTTCACGGTGACTACGGCCTGACGGCAACTTACGGCAACTTGTGGGATGGTCGAGATCTGCTCGCCTCACACATGAATCGGACGACGAAAAGGCACGTCAATCAGTTTGTCGACCGGTTTGGAATTGCCATGTTCCGAGGGCAGTTCGAATGGTCTCATCACAACGCGGCCGAATTACCGGCTCTGATTCAGCGGCTTTCGAAAGACCCTGTCGGAGTTGATCCCGAGAAGGTCCGCATCCTGCCACCAGGACTGGAAACGCAAGCCGCTTACACGGCCGAAGGGATCCGACAATGGTCGATCCTCACTTACATGGATGCAGGATTGCCGCTGGGTACAGGACACGACCGTAGAACCCCTGAGCAATTCCAGGCGGAAATCAAATCGGTCACGAAGCAACTGATGCCGTTTGCGAGTTTTCAGGGATGGAGTTGGACCAGCAACTGGTGGATCTACGAGCCAACGAAAATTGTTGCTGAAGCGAAGTGGAAGGCTTACGAAGCGGCTCTCAAGGTGGCGAAGGAAACAGGGAAATGGGACCTCATTCTGGATGAAGTGGGAGAAGCCCGCTGGAACTTGCCGACCGAATCTCGCAAGGTTTTTAAGGCGGCGCTGGATGAGGTCGCTCCGCAACTGAAGCAATCCGACAGTGGCCCCTATCGCAACGTGCAGGTCTATCCCCCCTTGACCTATCGCGATTTGAACGAAATCGACGTGCAGTTCCAGGCTGAGCAGATTACGGTTCCGAACTGGCATATGCATGCGGTTGATTTCGAAAAGCGTTCCGGCAAACCGACATGGCTGCATCCTGAGATCTGGAATGACCAGGGGACCGGAGAGCAGATTCTTCCAGTACTGTTTCAAAGTGCCATGCGAGGGGCCGATGGAGTCGGTTCGTCAGGTTGGGTACCCAACTGGGGGCCGCAGCCGTGGGATAATCGAACCGGTTATCATGGATTGACGTCCATCATGCGAGCGGCTGGCAACCTGTTTCATGAACATGGATCGTGGATGCAGCAGACGCGACGGAACGATCGCATCGCGATTCTTGTTTCGCCGCGACTGCTCAAGATCGACAACTGGCAGGACTTCAGCGGATTGTACTTTTCGCGTCTGTTCGAAGCCTATCAGTCCTGCCTGTACGCTCACCGTCCCGCGAGTCTCATTTTCCCGGACGACGTTGATGCTGATGCCATCAAGAAGTTTCAAGCAATTCTCGTTGTCGGACAGACGGTCGAACTCGACCTAAAGCTGGCAGAACTCGTGCAGGTTGCTCAAAACGCCGGAATTGCAGTCTTTGCCGACGAATCATGCCGAACGGAACTGGTCAAACAATTCCAGCCGCTGGGTGTCGGGTTCAATCACTTTGAGAAGCTGCATTCGATCAACAACGATTTCGCCTATTGGGAACACCCTCGACTATTGCAAGAGAACGCCCGAATCCTTCGTGAGAAACTGTCTCTCATCGTCCCGTCGGTAGCCGACTGCGATCATCCGGAAGTCCTGCTGACCGAACGACTCTCTCCCGAGGGTTTCCGGTACGTGTTTGCGGTCAATAACACGAGCCCCGCGATTGAGCCGGGCAGTCTGTGGCGAATGACATTGGGAATCGCGACACGTCTTCCGGTCAAGACATCGTTGGGTTTGAAGAATCTCGCGGGATCGACAGTGATTGATCTTCTTGAGGGACGTCAAGTCGAGCCTGATTCGACGGGCAGAATTGAGTGTGACCTGCGAACCTTGCCCATGCGAGTCTATTGCATCGCACCAGAGTCTCAAGCTGCCAGAATGCCGCAACCAAAGGCCGTCGTATCCCAGTTTGGTCCGCATGTGAAAGAGGTGGCGATTCAAGGAAACGTTGCGGTCCTGAGTACTTTGAACTGGGACAACAATCTTTACGGCGTTAATACGGAGACGGGTGAACTGCTGTGGCGAGATCGTGTTGGGCAGTACTTCGCGTTCGGTCCACAGGCGGCTGGTGAAGGCTTCGCTGTCCAAAGTTTCGACTTCACATCGGCTCACGGCTATCACCTGCATCTGCTTAGTCGAGACGGAAAGTCGACTCGCCGATTTGCATTACCCGGCCTGACACAGCGTCTGCCGCATGAGTTTATCAGTGGCGCCTTGTTACAGGATCGAACGAACCAGTTCGCAGTTTCGCCCCGGGGAGACTGGATCGTAGCTGAAGGGAGTCTGGGAATTGCGGCCTGGGATCACGAAGGGAAGCAACTCTGGAATGAAGACGGGGCTCACAGTCCGGCTTCCAGTCAGGGGCTTCTCACTGCACTCAACGCAGAGACTTTGATCAGGACTCGCGGAGTCAGCGCGCTGGCGCATGATCCCCGAACCGGCGCGCAACGATGGCAACTCGATCTGGCCAGCAGCGGAGACATTGTTCGAGTTGCCCCTTCGGCCGATGGTCGTACGCTCGTTGTTCTGACGACGACTGAGTCGGGAAGACTGTTCGTAATTCGAGACGGAAAGGTGATCAATACGATTTCGGCAAAAGGTGACGAGGTGGCGGTGTCACCGGATGGTGCCTATGTTGCAATCACTGACGTCGAAAAGCTGAAACTCTACGACAGCACGCGAGGCATGGTCTGGCAGTTTAATGGTGACGACAAAATCCATCTGCCACGCTTTGCTCCCGATGGAATTCGGCTGGCAATTTCGAGTGAACTCGGCACGGTGACAGTCCTTTCACGAGCGGGCGATGTGCTTTTCGAAAAAGATTTCCAGGCATTGACTGTCCCCGCATGGCTTCCGGGGGGCGACTTGCTGCTGGCGAACTGGATGGGGACCGTTGTTCGACTCGACAAGAACTATGTTGAGAAATGGCGTGCTGTGCTGTCACCTGATCCAGCCATTCGTGACATTCGCCCGATTGCGATGAAAGCGGTCTCGACACCAGCATCGCGTCTCGAAGGATGGACAAACTGCGAACCGCGTGAGCATGGGACTCCCGCCAATCTGTTGACTTCTTCAAAGACTGTCTTTTCCATTCTCCGCAGCACCGGGCAACAGTTGGAACTGGCAGATCAAGCCGGCAAGCTGTTTGATGGAGATCGGACAGCGCCGGCCAAGCCCTGGCTGAACTGGCGAGACGTCTATCCCGTCGGAGTCGGAAGCAGCAACCTGTCGCTGGTCATTGACCGGTTCAATACGAATCTGCGAGTCAACGCGATCACAATCGTTGAAGATCCCGATCATCCGGAATCGTGGTTGCGCGATGTGACGTTGGAATCCTGGAATCCGAGCCGAGAAATCTGGCAGACGGCCGGACGATTGCTCAGCGATCAGGCGACGCACACGCACTACTTGAAGCAACCGATCGACGCCGCGCGATTTCGGCTGTCGCTGCCCGCGGCGTTTGTCGGAAATCTGCGGATGAGCGAAATCATGCTGCACGGCGAAGAACTTGGGCCGTCACATCCCGATTCCGTCGCAAACAAGCCGGCCGCGGTCCTGTTTGATGAGAATGAAAGCGATCTGCAATCGCTCAAGTATCCGTCGAACGGATTTGCCTTCAGGTACGAAGATGCCTTCAGCGGCGGGAAGTGTCTTTCGATGGAGACTGACAAAACAGCCAACGCGTACTACAGACCTCCATTCGGTCATCTGATTCCTAACTGGGCCTTTCGCATTGTGGAAAATCCAACGAAGCCGGGAGAATATCGGTGGCTCACGTTTGCCTGGAAGGGGAGTGAGGCCACGCGAGGAATGACGCTTCGTCTGGGTGAGCATCATGCGGGCGGACTTGCGTTGCATGCGGGTGAGGCAACCAAATTCGAGTCGCTGGTGGCATCCCCTTTGATCGCGGAAAAGCCGCCGACGCAATGGACGGTGGTCACTGTCGATCTTTGGAAACTGGCCGGGCGAGATTTTCCGATCGCATCAATGTCTCTCGGGACGATCGGCGGTCCTGCCCTGTTTGATCGGATCATCCTGGGTCGTACGGAGGCGGATGTTTCGGAGAAACGGTGATGAGCGAGTCACAAGCTTGAAGCCGGCACGACCTTGTCGAGGACTCCAAAATCGTACGCGGTCAACTCTACGTAACGGCCCACAGGCCGTTCAAACATCAAACTCAAAATCGTCACCTTCCGACGCCGAGTCGACTCGGACCGGGACGATCATATCGGCCTGCCAGAAATGCGAGAGTTGTTGAACGATCGCGATGAACTTCTGGAAGTCGAGTGGCTTTGTCAGGAACGCTTCGACCTGCAATCCGTTATTGGCGGTCGCGTCGCCATCACCTGTCATGATGACTACGGGCAGACGCTGCAAGCCACCGTCATCCCGAATTCGACTGAGAATCTCGCGACCATCGAGGCCGGGCAGGTTCAAATCCAGTAGCAGCAGATCGGGCCGCGGGGCGTTGACGTATTTGCCGGACTGCTGAAGAAATTCCCATGCATCAGCACCGTCGGTCAACCAGGTCAATCGGTGCTGGACTTGCCCCGTACGAAGGGCGTGGATTGCCATTCGAGCAAACGTCAGGCTGTCCTCAACGAGCAGGATTTCCATCGGACGACCGATGGTCTCATGCGTCATGTTGACTGATCTCCCCGCAAAGAAACTGGCCCGTGAGGCCGGACACTTCTGACAATTCTGGAAGGAATTCTAAACGAGATCCCGGATTCGTGTCAGTCTGGAATCGAACGATCCGCCTGATTTTTCAAGCATTGAGAAAACTTTTTTCATGACGGATGGACAAACAGGTGGTCCGGCATCGTCGCGACGTTATCAATGATTGGCCGAAATGCCATCTGGTCGAGGATGTCACGCTGCAGGTCGATTCCTGGCGCAATCTCAATCAACTTCATACCCTTGGGTGTCAGCCGAAACACGGCACGTTCCGTCACGTAGAGCACATCCTGATGACGCAGCCGGGCAATTTCGCCGCTGAATGAAACCTGTTCCACCTGCTCCACAAACTTCCGGATTCGGCCTTCTCGACGAATGCGGACTTTGCCCGAGACGACTTCAATCTCCAGCCCGTCGGATGTCATGGTGCCGCAGAACACCAGTTGCCTCGACGTCTGGCTGATGTTGACGAATCCGCCGACCCCGGCCAACCGTGTCCCGAATCGCGAAACGTTGACGTTTCCAAACCGATCGACCTCGGCCGCCCCCAAGGCCGCGAAGTCCAGTCCGCCGCCATCGTAGAAATCAAACTGAGCCGGTTGTTCGACGATTGCTTCGGGATGGACTGATGCACCGAAACTAAGACCTCCTGCTGGCATTCCGCCGATCGGACCACTTTCGACCGTCAGAGTGAACGAATTCAGCAAACCACGCTCGGCCGCGATGCGGGCAATCCCTTCCGGCATTCCGATCCCCAGGTTCGCAATGGCCCCCGCTTTCAGTTCATCGCAGGCTCGTGCGGCGATGATCCGACGTTCATCCAGCGGCAATGGCTTCAGGCCGCGGGCCCCTTCCTGATGCTTCAGATCATGCGGCGTGTAGTACGTCGAATTATCTGCTTCGGCAAATGTCTGATCGTGCTCACCAGCACTGGCCACGACAATCCGGTCGACAAGAACACCCGGAACCCGCACTCGGTTTGGAATGGCAGGTTCATCCAGCAGGCGTTTGACTTGAGCGATGACTTTGCCACCGCTGTTTCGGACAGCCTGAGCAATCGGCAGCAGTTCGCCCAGGACGGCTTCTTCGTCCATCACCAGATTTCCGAACGGATCGGCGGCAGTGGCGCGCAGCAGTCCGATGTGAACGGGAAACGCCTTGTAGAGCAACCACGATTTCCCGAGTAACTCGATGTGTTCCACCAGATCTTCCGGTGAAACATCGTTCATCCGTCCGCCACGCTGACGTGGATCGATAAACGTTCCGAGCCCTACGTGAGTGATACACCCCGGTCGGCCTGCGGCGATGTCACGCAGCAGATGACAGATGACCCCTTGTGGAAAGCAGTAGGCTTCGATCTTGTTCTCGATCGCCAGCTTGCCAATCCGAGGGAGTAATCCCCAGTGGCCACCAATCACACGGCGGAGCAGGCCTTCGTGGCCCAGGTGATTCAGTCCTCGCGATTTGCCATCCCCCTGACCGGCTGCGTAGACGAGGGTCAGGTTGCGAGGATGCTGACCACGAAGAAAACGACGCTCAATCGCGGACGTGAGCCCTTCAGGGTGTGCCGCTCCGACAAACCCGCCACTGACGATGGTCATGCCATCTTCGATCAGCAGGCAGGCCTCGTCAGCAGTACACAACAGAGATGAAAGTCTCGCCAGAGACATTGCAGGAACTCTTTCGGTGTCAGTCTGGTAGTCGCGGTTCACGGTGACAGAAGAATCAATTCGACGATCATCGCGAGACTGGCAAGTTCTACCATTCTTCGCGGCACAACGGAATGAGAGCCGGACTTCGGCACGGCAAGATCCGGCAACTTTCGCGCAGCCTTCGGATAACCCCGTGCACACCCCGCAACATGGAGTGTGGGGCTCCATTCAGACAACAATTTTAGTGGGCAGAACAATGGGGGACAGAATGATGGAAGAATCGGAAGTCTGCCGGACATCGTCCCGTCAATTTCATTCTTTCATGAATTTGAAAGAGAGCCCGTCATTCACTTCACCGGACGGCAGGCCTGTGCCGAAGGGGCTTCAAAAGTAGCCTTCACGCTCCTGCGTGAAGGTAGCCGTCTGGATTCCCGCCTGCGCGGGAATGACGAAGGACCTACTGCCTACCCAGCTTCAACAAGGCAATGGACCTGCCCAAAGATACGATCACTACCTGTAAACAGCCCGGGTCATTTTCGCTGAGCCTTTTCGTCAGTACACTGTTCCCTAAGGAGATCACACGCCCATGCTTCATTTTCTGACTGCTACCGTACTTGGTTTGACGTTGTTGAGCGGAATCACTTTCGCCGATGAGCCGTTGCGAGTTGGCCTGGCGGAAGCGGACATCACTCCGCCGATCGGGTTTCCCATGGCAGGCTATTATCACGAACGGCTGGCCGAAGGAGTGATCGATCCCTTGAAGGCACGGGCGATTGTCTTTCGTGGTTCGCAAACGAGTGCGGCGTGGGTCGTCTGTGATCTGATCGGCATTTCCGCCGACCTGGGGCGTGCCATCCGCTCACGAGCCTCAGAAAAGACGGGAATCCCCGTTTCAAACATCGTGGTTTCGGCCACCCATTCTCACACGGCCCCCGACTATACGATGGAACTCGTTCGGTACCTGGACAAGACAAACCGGGATCCGATCCGTGCCGGGTATATCGAAAAGCTGATTGTCGCCACCTCAGACGCGATCACACGCGCCAGCGAGTCGACTGAAATCGCGATCCTGGAATCTGGCTCGGCCCTGCAACAGACTCAGGTGTCGTTCAACCGTCGATTTGTCATGCGAGATGGCAGTGTGCGGACGTGGATGAACTTGAAGAATCCCGACGTCGTGCGTGCTGCCGGTCCGATTGACCCGGAAATCGGCCTGTTGAACATTCGCCGTGCGGATGGGACTCCTCGCGGGATTATCAGTAACTTCGCCCTGCACCTGGACACTGTCGGCGGAGCCCGATGGAGTGCTGATTATCCGTACTTCATTGAACAATCACTGCGCAAAGCGACTGGTTCCGAGGTGATTTCGCTGTTTGGAACGGGCTGTTGCGGGGACATTAACCATTCTGACCCCAGTCGAACAGAACGGAACAAGGTTGATTTCATCGGCAATGCGATTGGTGAGGCGATCGCCAAGGGAATCCCTACGCTGAAGAAGCTGGAAAATCCCGAGGTTGTGGTCAAATCGAGAATCGTCCCGTTACGGTTGCAGGAGGTCACGCGCGAGGAGGTTGCGAAATCGATCCAAATCATCGAAACCGCACGGCGCAAGGAAAAGATCGACTTTCTGGAGCACGTGACCGCCTATAAGAAGATGATGCTGGACCATTGGCGCAACAAAGAGTCGTTTGCCAACACGGAAGAGTACATCACCTGGGGATTAAGCCGCAGTTTCGCCGGAATCGGCGAAACACTGCCGGTCGAAGTGACAGTGATGACTCTGGGACATGACGTTGCGATCGTCTATTTGCCCGGCGAAGTCTTCGTAGAACTCGGCCTGGCGATCAAACAGGCGTCACCATTTCGGACAACGCTGGTTGTGGAATTGTCGAATTGCGTAGAAACGATCTACATCCCCAATCGAGCAGCCTATGCCGGAGGGAGCTACGAGGTAACAAACTCAGCCACGCAACCCGGATCAGGCGAAATGCTGGTAGAAGCCGCCATCACCCTGCTGCGCGAGGCCGCGTCTGGCAAATAAGGTCTTTCACGTTCTTTGCTCGATCAAGTAGATCGAAGACACCTATTCAGCACTAGCTTAAACTCAATAGCATCTCGCGTCGAACGACTGGCCTGACCGCGACATCTTAACCCCGTTCGGAATCCGACCATCAGCCGGTACGCGCTAGCGTCCGGTTTCTTCCGACCACAACGCGCAGCCCTCAATACAACTGCGGCAATCGCCCATAGTACACAGCAGATCTGGGATCTCTCTACCAATGGCGGGCTCGCATTATTTTCCCACCTTTGGCATTCTTACAAAATGCGATGCACATAAATAACACCAGGTCCGCGTGGGTGCTCAGGAATGAACCATGGCCAAAAAGAAATCGTCCGCAGATACCCCTTACGATATTGCACTGAAGCGAATTGCGAAATGCCACAAGAATAGCAGACTTGTATTGGATTTATCGCATCTCGGTCTCACGACGGTCCCCTCTGAGATTAGACAACTCAGCGCTGTCACCGTTCTTAACCTCAACGGCAACCAACTGACGGCGCTTCCTCGCGAGATTGGACAACTTAGCGCACTCACGAAACGTCACGTCAACAATAATCAACTAAGGGCTCTTCCTCCCGAGATCGGAAAACTTAGCTCGCTCATCTACCTTGATGTCGGCTCCAACGAGCTCACAGGAATTCCACCCGAGATTGGTCAACTCAGCGCACTCACCGACCTTGACGTCGGAGTCAACGAACTTACAGTGCTTCCACCAGAGATTGGACAACTCAGCGCTCTCATCTCGCTGTACCTCCGCGACAACAAACTAATGGAGCTTCCTGCCGAGATTGGACAACTTCGCGCCGTAAGACTTCTACACAGTTCTCGTAACGAACTCATCGCTCGTCCCCCCGAGATCGGACTATTATCAAAGTTGGCGTTCTTGTTAATTGAAAACAATCGCTTACAGGAATTGCCTGAGTCGCTGCGAAAACTGCCTCGACTGAAGGAATTGACGCTGCATGGAAACGTGGCACTAAATCTTCACAACGAAGTTCTCGGGCCAACTTATGCCGAGTCCAGTTTGGCCAATCCGCCCGCCGATCCAATGGCGATTCTGGACTATTACTTTTCGCGACGCCTGGACGGCGAAGAACCGATGCGGGAAGTCCGACTGCTTCTCGTCGGTCGCGGACGTGTGGGGAAGACATCGCTCCTCAAGGCTCTACGGGGCGAGCAGCCGAATGAGACGGAGCCGGAAACGCCGGGGATCACAGTGCAACCGCTCGCATTGAAATGCAAGAACGGAGTTGCCACAGGGCACGTCTGGGATTTTGGTGGTCAGGAGTTCTTGCACGGCACTCACCAGATCTTCCTCGCGGAACGTTGCGTCTATCTGCTTGTACTGGAAGGGCGTGACGGTAACTGGGAGGCGGAGACGGATTACTGGCTGAAGTTTATTCAGAGCTTTGGCGGTGATAGCCCCGTCATCGTTATCCTGACAAAATACGACCAGCACAAATTCTCTGTCGATCGTCACGGACTGCGCGAACGCTGCCCGCAGATTGTCGGGTTTGTTGAGACGGACGCTTTCACCCGACGCGGAATCCCTGAATTGACCGCGCTGATGGAGCAGACGGTGAATGAGATGCACGACGTCTGGATCGGCGTTCCCAGAAAGTGGCACCGCGTTAAGGAGCGACTGACCGCATTAGACAAGAGCTTTCTGGAGTACGGCGAATACCAAGCATTGTGTGCGGAAACAGGTGTGCCCGACGACAGAAATCAGGACAGTCTGGCTCAAACGATGCACCGATTGGGAATCGCCTTGAATTTCCGCGACCACCAGCGGTTGAGTCACACCTGCGTCCTGAAACCGGAATGGGTTACGGAAGCGATTTACGGTCTGATCCGTTTTGTGCAGGAGCGGGACAGCCACGGGGTTCTCGACACAACATGGATGAAACAGGCATTGCCGTCCAAGGACTATCCTGCCGACAAGTACTCGTTCGTCCTGGATCTGATGGAAAAGTTTGAAGTCGCCTTTCCATTGGACGGCACACAGAACTGGTTGATTCCGGAATTGCTGAAGGAAGAACAACCGGAAGCGTTCACCGAGTTTCGCGGTCCCGGTGTGCAGCGGCTCAGATTCTTGTACCCGGAAGCACTTCCCCCCGGATTGCTTCCTCGGTTCATTGTCCGGACGCACGACATGAGTGCGGCCCATCCGAACTGGCGCTGGCGAACGGGAGTGGTCCTGGAATGGCAGGGGGCGAAAGCACTGGTCCGACTGAATTGCCTGGAACGCCGTACCGAAATCGCCATCATCGAAGAGGAGGAAAGCAAGCAGAAGCGTCAGGACGACCGACAGAGTCTGTTTGACTTGATCCGGGCTCACCTGGCCGTTCTGCATGGAAACGTTCGAGTGCACGAGGAAGTCGAACTGATCGGCAACCCGGATACGTGGGTCCGTGTCAGCAAGTTACGGCGATTCGAAGCCAAAGGGACTCGTGAGATCGAAGAGGAAACGAAGGAAGGGGATCTCACAACAGTCAAGGTGACCGAAACGTTGAATGCGATTGAAAGCCCGCAGGCTCGCGAGGCAGGCCGTGACGACGATTCACGTCGCATGCGGCTCTTTATCAGCTATGCCCACGCCGACGCGAAGTTGATCAAACCCCTGTCGACACATCTGACCATTCTGGGGCAGCGAGGTTACATCCAGGTCTGGCAGGACACTCAAAATGGGCCGCCGGAATGTGGCCGGAACCCGTCGGACTAATGACTATCGGGCCTCGCAGCAGTGCTATCGGGTTGATCGCGGCCGCCGTCGAGCCTTCAGCCGTGAGCTCACTGGAAAGCAGCGGCGAATTCCAGAGCTTGAGCGTCCTGCTGGAAAAGAACATGGCATATGAGGAAGCTCCGGAACTCTTTTGTGCCGGATTGCTCGCAACCCACGACCTTCCGGTGATACGTCAATTGATCCCGGAAGGTGTGCTTCGGTGATCGCCCTGTGGCCGATCTGATTTACATACAAACCGGGAGGGCGAGGCTCCAGCCGAGCCGCGATTGGGTATGACATATCCTGGTCCGAAGACGGTTCGGCTGGAGCCTCACCCTCCCGTCTCGGATCTCACATCCCTGCCTTGCATCAAAAGGCGACCGGCCGCAACTTCCTTGGCAACCGTACGGATGGTACGCTCTTCCTCGATCATCGATGCGGTACGGATTCTCGCGTTGGATGGTCGCGTTCGTACGTTTCATTTCGCCCGGGATACTCACGATGAAATTCTGTTTCGTTTCAGCGATGGCTTTGCTGGTTGCCAACGTGATCGCAGTTGTGGCTGAACCGGTCACTGCTGCCGAGCGCCAATCTCAAGCGACGGTTTCTGCTTATCAGGACTGGAAACATTCGGGTTCGATCTGGTTAATCACGACGTCCGATGGAGCGAATCTGGCAGCCGATGCGAAGGTCGAGCA
Source organism: uncultured Schlesneria sp. (assembly GCA_963977965.1). Lineage (GTDB taxonomy): Bacteria > Planctomycetota > Planctomycetia > Planctomycetales > Planctomycetaceae > Schlesneria. The sequence goes on along the minus strand of CAXBSB010000012.1, from coordinate 33,950 downwards.
GTTTCCGGTCCTTGTGAGGCTGCATCGGGATTATTTTGATTTTACTCAGGCCAAGATGAATGGAGACGATCTGCGGTTCTCTTCGAGCAATGGCGAGCGGCTTGCATATCAGATTGAAGAATGGGATACCGCGAAGGGGTTGGCGAGTGTTTGGGTGCGAGTGCCATTGATCACGGGGAACTCACGGCAGGAGATCAAGGCCTACTGGGGCAATGCAAACGCTTCGAGTGAATCCGACGGAAAGTCTGTGTTCAACGCGACGAACGGGTATCTGAGTGTCTGGCATATGAATGACCCGGTACGCGACGAAAGCGGCACGTTGTCCAGTACCGATACGGGTACGGTCCCCTCAACAGGCGTGATTGGAGCGGCCCGCCACTTTCCGGGCGGCAAGGGCCTGTTTGGCGGCGATAAAATTCCCGACTATCCCGCTGGCTCAAACCCTCATAGCACCGAGGTCTGGTTTCGACCCGAACGGCCAAACTCAACCCTGATTGGCTGGGGCAACGAGCAGGCTCAGGGTAAGGTTGTCATGCAGTATCGCAGCCCGCCACATGTTCAGATGGACTGCTATTTCTCGGGGGGCAATGTCTCGGGGGCCAGCCGGGTTTCGCTGGGTGATTGGACGCACGTCGTCCACACCTATCGCGAAGGTGAAGCAAAGCTCTACGTGAACGGTGTACTTGACGGCACCAACACCAGACAAGGTGGGCCGCTCAATATTCGAACTCCTGCCCGGCTGTTTATCGGCGGCTGGTACAACAACTACGACTACGTTGGCGACATCGATGAAGTGCGAGTTTCGAATGTCGTTCGTTCCGCAGAATGGGTGAAGCTGCAATACGAGAATCAAAAGCCCAATCAATCGCTGGTCGGTTCACTGGTGCAGCCTGGCAGCGAGTTCTCGGTTTCGCAGCCTCAGCTTGCGGTAGGAGAAAATCAGAGTGCCACGATCACTGCGAAAGCAGGTGGTGCTCAGAAGGTGATTTGGACCTTGAAGCGTGACGGCCGCGAATCCATCGTGGCGACAGACCGCTTCGCCTACACATTCCATGCGGGACGAGTGGCCAAACCTAATGCTTCCGAACGCGCTGACGGCCGCAACAATCCACTGGCAGCAACACTCACCGTCAAAGCGATCTATCCGAATGAAGTGAAGACCAGGGATATCGCGATCACCATCAGTGACGATGTTCCTGAGCCCGAATTTGTACTTAAGGCACCGAAATCATGGGATGGACGTGAAACCATCGAAGTCGTGCCGCAGATTTCCAACCTTGCCGCCATGCAGGCGAAAGGTGCTGGGGAGGTGGCTGTTGACTGGACCATCGACGACGTTGCGGTCATCAAGCGAATTGAGGCTGGAAAGCTGATCCTACGACGAGCTCAAGGGAGCGGTGCGATGCGGGTGACCGCCGCGATCAATAATGGCGGCGCCAAGAGTTACCAGTCCATCACGATCGACGTGAAGGAGCCTGTGCTGTCGAAAAGTGGATGGGTTCCCAGGCCGCTGTCCGAGACCGAGCAACCGGAAGACAACCAGTTCATCCCGCGAGCCATCTCTGAAAGAGGCGGGGAAGAATTCGGATCATTGGTTTATGCCGGAACGCTTCCCGATGCTGCGGATTCGGTCTTTGTACGGGTCTTCGCCGACGATCAACTCTTCGTGACCGAGACAGCCAGACTTGCTGCCGACAAGAAATACAACCTCTCTGTAAAGCTTAAGCTGGGCCTGATCAAGTATCGCACGGAGTTCGGTTCAAAAGCTGGTGACAAGGAGACGGTGTTGCATACGGCGAAGAACATCGTATGTGGAGATGTGTTCCTCATCATCGGTCAATCGAATGCCGTGGCAACGGACTTTGGCAAAGAGAATCCACTGGTACCGAGTGACTGGGTTCGGACATTCGGAGCGACCGCTGGTGATCCAAATGGATCTCGTCTGAAGTTATGGGCCAATGCGGAAGCTCGCAGCCCGGGCGGAAAAGCAGAGATCGGTTACTGGGGGATGGAACTCGGTCGGCGTCTGGTCGAAAGCGAAAAGATTCCGATCTGCATCATTAACGGAGCCGTCGGCGGCACGCGGATTGATCAACATCAACGCAATGATGCGAATCCGACCGACGTCAGCACGATCTATGGTCGGCAACTCTGGCGAGTGCAACAAGCAAAGTTGACTCATGGCGTCCGTGCGATCATCTGGCACCAGGGCGAGAATGACCAGGGCGCCGATGGCCCAACGGGCGGTTATGGCTACGAGAACTATCGCCAGTTCTTCGTGGATCTCGCCGCAAGCTGGAAGGAAGACTATCCGAATGTCCAGCACTACTACATGTTTCAGATCTGGCCGAAGGCGTGCGCCATGGGTATCAATGGCTCGGACAACCGATTGCGTGAAGTCCAGCGGACATTGCCGAGGATGTTCTCGAACCTGAGCATCGTATCAACAGTTGGCATCAAACCGCCTGGAGGCTGCCACTTCCCCGCAGCAGGCTATGCCGAATTTGCCCGGTTCCTGCATCCCATGATGCAGTATCATGTCTATCGCCGACATGTCGGGCCGTTCAATCCTCCGAATCTGAAGCGAGCGTATTTCACGTCGGCACAACGCGACGAAGTGGCACTGGACTTCGGCGAAAACATGAAGTGGTCCGACTCACTCGTCAGTCAATTCCACCTCGACGGCGAACCGAAACAAGTGATGGCAGGCTCAGTGAATGGTGGCACCATTCTCCTGAAGCTGAAAGGGCCCACCCAGTCCAGGACCGTGACGTATCTGGATAGCGCCAGTTGGAATCCTGACAATCTGCTTTACGGACAAAACGACCTCGCCGCACTGACGTTCTGCGAAGTACCGATCGAATCGTCTGAGGGTGGTCGATGAATTGTTGGTAAGCGATGCATTGCCAGAATCAAATTGCTCTGCCTTCGATGATGCTGGCAAATTGAGCGGCACTGCCGGGGCGAGCTCGAAAGAAGAGTTCGGGCTCAACCCCTTCGCATTCGGAAAGAAGGCTTCCCGTAGCAGTCTCGATGATGTCGATTCGCAAGTAGAGCGGCATTTGGCAGCACCGGCCGTCTCGCAATCCAAACGCGCGGGGAACGGCAGACGCCACCTGATCTCCCATCTCACGAACGACTGACGGCGGGTCTGCAAATCGAAGCGAGCCACCTCGTTCGGCATGCACCATGATCTGCCCGCTCGCGGGGAGTTTATGAATACCGTGGCTGTACTGACCACTGAAATAGACCAGCGACCATTCACCGTTGGATTGAATCTCGGGAAGATAGGGTTGCACCAGTTGAGCCCCGCGCTGGCAGCGGTTAGCGAACTCAGGTTGAAACGCTCTGGCAGCATGACGATCCGTCAGGAATTCCAATCCCGCTCCAGCAGCGGACACGGCTGGCTTGACGATGGCAGCCGCGTTTCGTTCGAAGAAGGATTCAAGATCAAACGACTCACCAATCGAGATGAATTCAGTCGGAACGATTGGGACACCGACCGCTGCGAAGTCGAGCAAGTAACGTTTGTCCATGAGCCAGAGCATCACCTGCGGCTCGTTCTCGACAACCAATCCTGTTGCGTCGAGTTGTTCGAGCCATCGCAGGAAACCTTGGCGCTGCTCATCGCTGTCCATGTAATCCCACGGGGACCTGATGATCAGGCGATCAAACTGGTCAGCCAGCAGCGAAGTCTCAACTCCCCAGACGACAGCGGAGACATGGTGTCCGCGTTGCCGCAGCTCATCGACAAGTAACTGATCGTCCGGCGTGAATGGTGGCTCAGTCGGTACAAAATCCGGTTCAGCCGCCGTTGGGAAATAGTCAGCCAGTTTATCGGCACCACTGGTGACGATGCCGATACGCTGGGGTTGAAATGGAGTCATGAAAGTGAGTGATCCTGTACAGGCGTCATTTCAGCGATCTGCCACGAATGCGTCAGGGATTCGTCCACTGCAGCCGCACAAAAGTTGGTGCCGCACCTTTCCAGAGCGGGGCCTGACTGGCGGATGTTCCCGGAGTGACAACGTGAGCACAGAGACCAAGCTGGTCAACCTGAGCCCAGGTTGTGGGCGAGCCCTCAGATGACGTGAAGTCCGTCAGACCGAGTGTCAGCGTCTGTTCGGCATCAGCACCTTCGATTTCACGGGAGCAGACGAATGTGCGCCGCTGGCCACGGTAACTGCGCCATTCGTTCTGCTGCAGTACGAAGCTCATCCGATTCGTCTGCGGCATCTTGAGGGTAATCTGCAGCTTGGATCCTTCGGGGCCTTGCCAGAGAGGATCAGTCACTTTGCGAGTCCAGAGCTGCTGATGTGTGGCATTTCCCGCATTAAGAACATACCAGTCCCGCAGTCCTTGACTGAAGTCATCAATCAACGTAGTCGATTTCGCGGTGAGTTGCGGATTGGCGACTTTCACTTCTGAAGAACTGTGCGAGTGGAGCAGGCTGCTGAGACAAACCTCTTTCACAGGCTTGGCAAACCCGGGTATCGCGGCAAGCGATTCAGGCGCGGGCAGGCTATACACAACATTTGCGAAAGCGAAGAGCGGCAGGTCGTGTGAGTGCAGGGGCAGCGTTGCAACGTAGTCCTCGCCGTCGCGAACAACGGTTGCCCCACGCCAGAACCGTGCACGAGGATCAGGATCAACGCTGTAGTAGATGTCGACCCGGGCGACGGGCAGAGACTTCACGTCGGGCGTGACGCGCAGCACGGGTTCCGGGGCGAGAAGAAGACGGCTGCGCGGCGTTTCGGGCAATGCGGGTTTGCCCTGCAGGTAGTGATCAAACCACAGCGGCATCGTCACGGCGACTTCCGGTGTGAGGTGATGATTCATATGGGGAACCCAGCTATAGCGTGTGGGTTGTCCTTCAATCAGCGCGTTCGTGTGATAGACGTCGTCCATCCAGCCGTGAAAATCGTTCGTTGCACTGCGATGCAGCACAGGGCAGCGAATGAGCGGGGCGTAACTCTCAAAGCTCATGGTGTGACGAAAGACTTCGACGTCGCCTTTGATCTGTTCCTGCTGGGCATTGCCGCCGATGAACTCATGTGACTTCCAGCGCCAGCCCTGACCTCCCACGCCTGGCACTGCGGCTTTAACGCGATCATCCGTCCCGGCGATGTACATCGTCAGATTGCCACCCATGGAGTAACCATGGACTCCAAGTCGCTGAGGATCGACTTCGGGCTGCTGCTCAAGAAACGTGAGCCCGCGGCGGCAACCGAGTGTCAGCAGATACCAGTTATTGTTTTTCGGGTGCTCGCGGTCTTCATAGAACTGCCCTGGCCCGGGCAACATGGTGCTGTATCCCTGCACATTGAGCTGCGAGGGATCGACTGCGCCCCAATCGGTGTTCGGATCACCCGGTTCAGATTTCTCACACGTGTTGAAAGGTGGTTTACCCGTACCACTGCCCCCCCAGTTCACAGACAACGCCGCATAACCGCGTCCGACGAGCAGTTTCACTTCATGTAGAAACGCTCGCTGCCCCCCTCCATGGATATGCATCACTGCAGGGAGTTTATCCTTCGTTCCCTCAGGGAATCCGTAGATGGCGGCCATACGAGCCGGCTTGCCTTTGAAGTGGCCGATCAAATACCGAACGAGCCGATAGATACCTCCATCCTCTTTCCATTCACGGATGACCTCGGTTTCGATCGCATCTTTGCGAGGATCAAAATCAGCCCACAACTCCTTCACGGAATGCGGGACCTCATCGGCAGCCAGGGCAATGTTCAAATCAAACCACGGAAGCGTGGCGAGAGTGGTACTGGACAGAATGAATTGGCGGCGGTTCAGTGGCAGTGAGTTCACGGTACGGATTCGTTCCAGGCTTCGAATAGAAAAAGGACCATCCCAGCTTTGAGGGTGCGAATGTGAAGCAGCCAGATATTAGCTTCACTGGCGTCATTGAAAAATCGAATCAGGGCTGAAATTGTGAAACTGCATTCCCGCGCTAGAGCGCATCCCGTTTAAGTGTGGCGTCTCACGGGCATTATACTGCAGCGTCGGACCAAGGCGCGCAGTGAACGTCAATGGCACGTTCGACTACTCGATTGTCGAAGTTCTCCTTCGTGCTCTTCGTGTGCTTCGTGTTCGATCACTCTTCCTTCGCAAGAATTTGTTGACCACGAAGGACGCGAAGATCACGAAGGGGAGTGCTGCGCTGGTTGCGTGCTACACTTAAACGGAATGGGATCTATTCACTGATACCAGCCACAGCCACCGAAGTCTGACGAATCCGGCTACTTTCTTGCACAGGAATTCGTTCGAGAATACCGTTGCCGTAGACCGCCCCCAGGTTCAGATGGTCAAGGTGCACGTAACCGATATGACACCCACATGTCGCGTTCGTACAGGGCCGCTCATAGAGAACTCGTTCGAAATCAGGCTGGTACAGGTTGCCAATCTGCTGCTTGATGAAGTGGCAGCGGGACAGATTCCCGTCACCATCAACTGACACAACGCTCACACCTGTTCGACAAGATCGCCCCAGGCTGGCATGGTACTGGTTGTTTGTCCGAAAATGCGGGTCGATGTTCTCAAAACGGCGGACATCCTCTTCGGTATAGTAGTCCGCCTGCGACTTGTAAGCGTTAATCCACAGATAAACATCGGGCGAGCCAGTCGAGACGGCACGAGAGATTCGTCTGGATGGCGACCTTGCGGATCTGAGGCAAATGACTCAGTTGTTCCATCGCGTCCTGATACCAGCGGCGTACGAGTGCTTCACCCCACGGAGTAAAGAAGATCGACAACCGGTCTTCAGTTCGAGACTCTGTCCATCGAAAAAACCGTTCCAGTGCCTGCCGGTCGACGGCCAGTTCGGCTGCGGTTTCGTGCCGCTTGGCAAACGGGCAATAGTGACAGTCATAGTTGCAACTGGAGAGCGGACCTCGATACAGGAGCGTCAGCTCTAACGCGGGTCGCACTTCCGGGTCACGTTGGGACATGGGCCAGACGCTGCTGTTTGATTCCCGCGGATCGCCAAATTGCAATTGGACGTGATCTAATGCCATACGTAGTTCTCCATCAGTCGCCGGACGCGAGTGGAATTCAGCCAGGGACCAATGGCATCGGACCATTCCAGGCCCACTGTCGTAAGTCGCAGGGATTCATCCTCCTCAACCAGACCTGATGAGACCAGTTCCCTCAGTTCGGGAAATGCTTCCATGACATCGCGGCCGAACCTGGCGACGTAGTCGGACCGGTTCACGCCTGCAACCTGCAATAGCGAGAGTATCAGATATCTGCGTTCCCGTTCCTCATCATCCAGCACGAAGCCATAGCGAGCCGAATTGAAATCGGCGACAGGTCGCGCCAGATAATCGGTCAGGATCGCAGCAACGCCACTCTTGCCGACAGCGTATTCGGTCGAGTAGTGCAGCGTTGAGCAGTATGACCTGGCTCCGGGTCCAAGCCCGATCATCCCATCAGACTGACAGCAATACACCGGCCCTTCGTCCTGCGACGCATCGGGCTTTCGAAACATTCGCATCGACACTTGTTCGTATCCCGACGACAACAGCAATTCGCGAGCTTCCCGATACATCGACAGCCGCTGGTCGGGCCACGAGTGTGGCTTATTCCCCAGGCCCGTCAGTTCTCGAATGTACAGCGGGTACAGGTAGATCTCTTCGGGTTGATACTCAATGGCGGCCTTAACGCTGTCGAGCCACGCTGGCATCGTCTGCCCTTCGCCACCATAGATCAGATCCAGGTTCAACACAGGGAATCTGGCCGAACGTACTTCGGCAATGGTCCGCTCAACATCGCTCGTTCGTTGCGGACGTCCGATCTTGCGCGAATCATCTTCGTCGAATGTCTGCACACCAAGGCTCAGTCGATCAACACCAAACTCACGCAGTAACGACAGCTTCTCGCTGGTCGCCGTTGCGGGAGACGCTTCGATCGAAACGGGAATCCGCTTTGGCTGAGCCCCCATGATGCCGGTCGCAACCTGCAACAGAGCGGCGAGTTCATTGACCTCCAGGAATGTGGGCGTTCCGCCACCGATTGCCAGTCGACTGAAGGTGGCATCCGGAATGGCTTGTCGAACCTGTTCTGCTTCGCAGCGAACCTGTGCCACGTACCGTTTCATCCAATCCCCGGACGGGTTGGCGAACGTGAACAGATTGCAAAACCCGCATCGAAATTCACAGAAGGGGACATGCAGATAGAGAAAAAGCGACTGCTGATTCTCATTCTGCCAGACGTCACGAAGCGGACGTGTGGGATCCAGTGACCGATAGCTGGTCTTATGCGGATACGAATAGGCATACGCAACATAGGGAGTGGTCCCCAGGAACGCCGCAGGTACGTTCATGACGCCACCTCATTTTCACGGGAAAGCACAAACTCGGCGTAAGGAACATTCCAGACGACCGGATGGCAGATGCGATGCCCCCAATATCCCTCTTCACCGTAGGCTGTCCCATGATCCGAACAGATTATACCCAACAGCGGTCCTCGTGATCGAAGTCTTGTCAGCAGTGGCGGCAAACAACTGTCGACATAAGCGAGGGCGGCCGCTTGCGACTGCGGCGAGTCCTCTGTCGCACCTTCCAGATAATAACAATTCGGCTGATGCAACGCCGAAACATTGATGAACAGAAAGATCCGCTGCTCATCATTCACGCCGTCGATCGCCTTCAAGGCCCGGTCGATCTGGTTCCTGGTCGACGCAGGATCTGTCACCCCCAATTCGGGTGACCAGTGACTCTCTGCAAACAGAGATGGCAACACACTCCCCAAGGGACTCAATCGATTAAAGAAGCCCACACCACCAATGCAAATCGTGTAATAGCCTTGTTCTGACAGGCCGGTCACAATGTCCGGTGCATCGAAAACATAGGTCGCTTCGGTCGTGGTTTCGCTCCCAGGAAATCGAGCAGCGAACAATCGGGGATGTCGACCAGGCTGAACTGGCGTCGGCAGGAAGCCCGCAAAAAACGCCTGGTGAGCCGCATACGTGAAGTTGCCTGGTGAGTGTCTCTGTTCCCACTCGCCACCGGGCAGAAGCCGAGCCAGGTTGGGAGTCATCCCTGCGTCCAGTGCATCAACAGCCACATCGTACCGCAGCGTATCAAGCGTCATCAGCAACACATCATGTGTGCCAATCAGTGAGGCTGCACTGATCATACGAGCCACCTCTCCAGATCCAGCACGCTGGCGAGTACTTCGTCCGGTTGAGCCGGCCCGACTGGGTACTGCCGACCGAGCGAGACCCAGCAGGCCTTCATCCCCGCCTGTTTTGCACCGTCAATATCAGCCCACGGATCATCCCCGACGACGAGTGCTTCGTCGGCCGAACATCCGGCAACGGCCAGCGCGTGTTCGAAGATTGCCGGATGAGGCTTTTCGTAACCGACCTCGCCCGAAACGATCATCTCCTGCAGGTAATCACTCAACTGGGCACGACGCAGCTTTTCATACTGGTTCCGACCGGAACCATTTGTGACAGCAAGCAGTCGAAACCGATCAGCAAGCCGAGCGAGCATCCCCTGCACCTGGGAATCAGGCTCAACGAACATGGGCAAGTGCTGGCAGCAGTCCTCCCAGACTTCGCTGGGTGTTATCTGTGCCGAAGGAAACCGCCCGCTCACCCATTCGCAGAACTCATCGCGCGGTCGATATCCCCAGTCGTCAGCAGCGAGCAGTTGCTGCATTGCCTGTTCTTGTTCGACGAGCGGCAATTGCAAACGGCGATGGCAAAAGTCAGCCGCATACGATCGGAAGGCTGCCTGCCGATCGATCAGCGTGTTATCCAGATCAAAAAGAATGGCACGAAACATCAGACGTCTCACCGTTTGCGAATCTTTTGCAATGTCACCATCGTTCTTTCAGGTACTCAGGTCAAGGATTATTCAATGTGATTGCGTTCGCGTTACTTCAACGATCCCTCGACCATACGTAGAAAATCCTTCGTGAACCACGTTTGGAAGCAAGTCGCCAAACGCATTCCCTTCCAGGATGACGGCCCTGCGGAAACCAGGAGTAACGAGCACATCCCAGCCCACGTACAGAGCGCCTGGTACTGCCTTCGCGGCTTGCTCACACAAGTCGGTCACGATACTCCAGCGTTCTCCGGCAGCCTGACGTACGAGCGACAGATCGCCTCGACGGTTCCCCAGATGCAGATTGGTCAACGGAGACAGACTGGTACGCACGACGGTATGACACGCCTTTCCAGCAAATGTCACAACTCGCAAATCATAGTTGCGCCCCCCCTGAGTCGCCTTGGGAAGCCACTGTTCCACATGAACCCCTTCGCGCCCGAGAAAGTCGAAGATCGCCCACAGATCGCTCTCCTTGTGATACCGTGAGAGTGTCAGGTTGTTGTAGAAACGGGCTTCACCGCGTCGCCGGACCAGTTCCAGAGAAGTGATCGCCAGCGGACGTCCACCAACGGTTGAGAATGCCACCACACCTGACGACGACGAACCCCAGGCCAGCTTGACGAATACGCGTGACCAACCGGCCGATTTCATCGCCTCGCGCAGTTCCTCGTAACTGTGGATTGGCGGTAACGATGGAGCCACCGACACCCCGCTTGCGGCCAGAAACTGATGACAGCCGGGCTTGTCAAACAACAGGCGAATGGCCGCGGGATGGTTCTGTACCATGATTCCGGGGATCGTCTGAAGGGCCTGTTCAACGTCGTCCAGCAGAGACGAAAACCCGGCGTACCATTGCCGCACATGTCGCACTCGTCCCCGATCCTCGCGCAGTCGCAAAGCAGACTGAGGACTGATTTCACCCACCGAAGTGCCTGGTAGCCCGTGGTAAAAGGGGTCAGACCCTTTTGAGACCAGTCGATGTGACGTGGAAATCGTCTGCCCGGAGAGGGTCTGACCCCTTTTACCACGGGCTCCTAGTGCAATCAGTCGACGCTCGACATCGTGATCTTCCCCCGGCGATTCAATCCGCAGGACTCCATTGCCTGCGAATTGAGCCAACTCCTCCGACAGGTCGAGTTTCCCCCGCAGCACATCGCGATACGAAATGACGTGCGCAGCGGGCAGGCCCGCTTCCTGAAGTGCCGATTGAAACAGTGTGGTTCGACGGTTGTCTGGATTGCCGAGCACGACCCATCGGTGCCGATTACTCACTGACGGAGATAAAGCGGCCGGCGAATTCATCATCTTCATCTTCGCCTACGACTTTTGCATCATTGAGGTCGACTGGAAACGGAAGTTGCTTCAACTTCTTCTGGAGCGCCTTGGTGATGTAATGATGGTGCAGATCGAGTCGCTTGAGGTTGGTTTTCGATTCCAGGTGAAGCAGAGCGTTCCCTCCCACATCACTCAGATTCCCCAGCGAAAGATCCAGGATTTCAAGCTGGTCCACAATCGGCGACGTCACGATCACAGCGGCAATATCGTCCACAATTTCTGCATTCCTCAATCCCAGGTACTTGAGCTTGGGAAAGAGTGTTCCTTTGAGCAACGGCTGCAGATCGTTGACGCGGCAGTCGCCGTTGTAGTCGGGTGTACCAAGCCATAGTTCCAGGTATTCCAGTTCCGGAAACTTGCCGCGGAAAATCTGAGAAATCACTGAAACTGGTAACCCACCAGATTCGATCGCCAACGCACGCAGGCGAGAGTGCTGCGGATCGCTGATTGCCAGGCCATCGACCCCGCGAATGCGAAGCATTTCCAATTGAGGAAATGCCTGCAGCATACCCGAGACATCGGACTGGTGAATCCAGGAAATCTCGCACTCTTCCTGCACGATATCACCAAGAAAGAGTGCTTTCAGGTTGGGCAGACGATCCTTACACTTCACAATTTCATCGTACTTCCCACCGCCACTGCATCCACCTTCCAGATCGTAAGCACCCAGGATGAGCCCCCTGGTTTCCAGTGCAGCGTCGCTGGCCAGAAAGGCTCGCAGCCGTTCACCAAAATCCCCATCATCATCATCATCATACTCATCATCGTACGAGACCCGGACTCGTACGACGCTCTTTCCTTTTGGTAGCTTTTTCGCGCGAAAACCGGTTACCCGCTCACCGATAAACGTAGAAAGAGGTTCAAAGTGACCGCTACGAGTCGTGCTGAAGAACATGGGAGAGAGTTCGCCGCTGGAACTGCTGGCAGCACCTTTGGCCGGCGCTGCACTGGCAGCAGAATTCGCTGGCGCAGCCCCACCTGCCGATTTCTCGACGTAACCCTTCCCGAGTTTCTCTGCGACGAGTTTGTCGTATTCCTTCTGAGCCTTCTCAGGCGTGCCGAAGTCCTTTTCTGTTTCCTGGCCCGCTGAACCAATCCGACCATATTGCGTTGTAACAATGGTCCCCTTCAGTTCGACCTTCCAGAACTTGAACGACTTCCCATCCGCGTATTCAAACTCTCGAACCCCCGCAGGTGCACCCGCATTCCCGGCCGGCGCTTTTGCATCTTTCGCTGCCGCACTTGGGGCTGCAGCAGGTGCCGCCGGGGCTGCATTCGTCGACTTCTCGAAATAACCTTTGCCGAGTTTTTCAGCGACCAGTTTGTCGTATTCCTTTTGAGCTTTCTCGGGTGACGCGAAGTTCTTTCGAGTCTCTTGTCCGGCCGAGCCGATGCGGCCGTACTGCGTCACGACATCGCAGTCCTGCAGCTCGATCTTCCAAAACTTGAACGACTTTCCATCCGCATATTCAAATTCGCGAAAGCTCACGGTCAGTCTCCTTAGCAGCCAGTTGTCAAAAGCAGCCAGTTGTAAAAGGGTCAGACCTTTGTGGGGTGACCCTCCGGGGATCAAGTCTCTTTGATCGGCTTATACAGTTTTTCATCATCGAAACCTGCAATCCAGGCCGCAGCCTGACGGCAGGTCTTCATCGTCGGTGGTACTCGCAGAAGATAGTGTCGTCCCGTCGAAGGGCAGTTCACGGAAAGACAGACGATGTCTTCGTCTCCTTTCATCGCCACTCGCAATAACGATCGAGGCCCACCCGGGTCACGGTCGTTGTCCAGTTGTCGGGCGCCAGCGTCACCCATAAAACGCTCGAATCCCATGCGTTCGATCATCACGCGCCGGCGTTCAGCATTGCGTTCTGCAAGGACAGTTTTGGCGTTCAGCTTGTCGGGTGAGAATGCCGTGATCTGATCGATCAAGACACCGCGCCAGCGAATTCCCACGTGCTGCAGTTGCTTCGGCAACTCTGTCAGCCCGCTTCCCGCGATTTCAATCCACGACGAAACATGCAGCCGCGGGGGGAGTGACGTCAGTTGCGGACAATTTCCGATGTCGAGTGTTCCAAGTTCCGTCAGGTAATCCGGCAGAGCGAGAAGCGCCTGGCAACCGTTCACATTGAGATTGCCACGGGCAATTTCCGCTCGGCGTGGAAACGACGTCAGCCGGGTGCAGCCAGAGACATTCAGGAACCAGACATTGAGGCCTTCCGGTAACGCCGTGATGCTCGTGCAGTTTGCAATATTCAGCGTTCCAACCTTCAGGTTGGCGGGCAACGACTTCAGATTGCTGCACCCTTCTAACTCCAGCGCACACTCGACGGAAAGATTCTCAGGGAGCGATTCCAGACTCGTTCGCGAAGCGTTAAGTTCGTAGCACGACAGGCCAGCGGGCAACTTCTTCAGCTTCGACTTGCCCGCAAGGTTCAGCTTACCATCGACCTGGAAACCATCAGGAGCTTTCCCCGACAGAATCAGTTCTTCCGCGGCCGACGATGAATTGGATGCCATCAGTGAATTCCTGTGTGGTCACGGGCGACTTAATGAGTCGCACTTCCGTATCGCGTCAGAGCATGGCTTTCAACGGCAAAAACAGGGGTTGATGATCGGGAGTGCGAAGCTCCTGCTGAGCCGCTTCGGGAGTTGACTCACATCGACTTAACGGCTCGGCAGGAGCCTCGCCCTCCCATTGAGCTCCACTTTTGGCTTTGACGATCCACTAGTCTCGAACCACCACAATCCGCTCGGGCGTATATTCGCGTTGCCGCCACACGCGATAAATCCCCGCAGGAAGCTCGATCGGCGCATGTTCTTCATGAACAACCGTTGCGAGTGCTGATTCGATTTGCAGGAACAAATCGTCCACCGATTCCCACAGCGTCACGCCACTGCTTTCCCGAATCTGATGACTATGCCCCGTAAGTTCGCCATGCGCCAATGTGCGATGCCGCAGACGTTTGACATCGACAGGCAGTTTCGAAACTTTTTGAATGAGAACGTCGCCGTGACGAAACAGCATGACAGGTTCCTTGACGTAGCCGACGAAGCCGAGAATTGAGACATGAGTATACAAAATCGGCAAGGAATTTGAATCCTGCTCTTACAAAGCAGTTGCATTGATGATCTGACCTGCACTGACTTCAATCGCTTTTGCGGTCACACCGGCAGTGCGGGCAAGTGCGTCATCATAGGCATGTCACAGCGGCGAACCGCTGACCGCGCGGGGTCATTAATCCAACGGGAAGTCTTTCACCTTCGGGGAGAGAGCATTGAGCTTTTCCATCGTTTCCAGCGATTTCAACGCTTTGTCAGGCGAAAACTTGTAAAGAGCCGCTAATTCCTTAATCAACTGCTTCGGTTCGGTTTCCACAAACAGAGCGATAAAGAATAGGGGCCGATCCGACTTCTCACTGGAGGGTATCAGCCCCGTAGTGGTCGATCTATCGTCCGATGTCAGGTTCGAATAGACCTTGCTGTGACGGTTCAGCGAGTGATTTGAGTCTTGAAATGGTGAGGCAGCAAAGATGCCGAACCTGACTTCGGACGATAGATCGACCAGTAGGTCAGGCTGTGCCTGACGAAGTGACGTCAAGTGATGGCATTGTCCGCCAAACTGCGGAACCATTACGCCATGATTTCCAAGAGTCAGGCACAGCCTGACCTACGGGGGACACACCACGTAGGATTCCCATGGATCCACGCTCTATGCGCTATTTGGCGGCGGTTTCCATTGCGTGCTGTTCAACACCGTTTTCGAACAGGTGCTGATAACCGGCGGCATCGATGACGGTCCGCTCGTGTTTGTTGAGCCATGACAGGAACAGGATCAAGCCGCCCACCACAGTGCCGATCGCCAGCAGCATGAACAGAATGCTGTACATGTACGCGCGAGGTTTCGGGTCATCGGTTTCGAGGGCAAACTTGCACATCGGACATGCCAGGACCTCTGAGGCTCCCATTCCGGCAGCCACAGTCCCGATCACAGCCAGTCGTACCATTCGATTCCACATGTCTCAACCCGTCTTCCTTCGGCTTGCGCCGTGCGAAATTCATCAGCCTTGCGGCCAGTGATACAGCAGTCCGTATATGATAACGCCCGTCACAGAAACATAAACCCAGATCGGGAAAGTGATTCGGGCCAGTCGGCGATGTCCTTCCCAGTTTCTATTCCTGGCACGCAGCAACGTCATCAGGGCCATCACTGCGACCGGAATCGCCAACAACACATGGCTGATCAGGATAGTGAAATAGATCGGCCGGATGATCCCCTGGCCCTCAAACGACTTGCCACTTTTTCCCGTGTAATGATGCAAGGCGAAATGATAGACCAGATAACAGACCAGAAAAATGACTGACGTCCCGAAGGCCGAAATCATCGCCCACGCATGAGGCACCACTTTTCGACGCTTGATCTGCACATACCCGACCAGCAGCAGGATCGTCGCCAGACCATTCAGCGTTGCATTTACCGCCGGTAATCCGGCGACCCACTGCGGCATTATTCTGTCCCCGTTTTGGCTTCAGCGGGCTTTTCTTCCGTCTTCTGTGCGTCAGGCTTGGCTTCACTTCCGTCGCCCGCCTTCGGCTCAATCGGCTTGGCCAGCTTTTGAATGGTCCGTCGCAGTTCAGCCATCGCTGTCGCCTTGGTTGCGTCGAACTTCCCCTTCACAACTCCCGTTTCATCCACCAGCATGATGTTGTTCGAATGAATGAATTCGAAGCCATACTGCTTCTTCGGCTCTTCAAGCTCCTGAACCGGCATCTTGAAGCTGCCATGAATCAACCGATAGATCTCTCGCTGATCGCCCGTCACAAACGACCACTTTTTAAAGTCGGCTCCACGCGACTTGCCGTATTCACGCAAGACTTCGGGGGTGTCGCGAACTGGATCAACCGTCATCGTCACCATCCGGAAGTCGGACTTCTTCAGTTGATCCTGCAATTCACGCATCGACAACGTCACCCGTGGACAGGTCGCCGCACAATGCGTGAAGACAAAACAGACGATCCACGGTTTACCCAACAGACTCTTTTTCGAGACTTTGTTGCCTTCCGAGTCCTGAAACTCGAAGTCCGCAATCCCGTCCTTGTCCCAGGGAGAATCAGGATTCTCACCCGGCAGAACAACCTTCGCATTCCCGTTCTTGTCAGTCGTAATCTTGATCTCTTGCGGAGCGTCATCGCCAGCATCGTCTGCAGGTGTCGCAGCAACCGCAGTCGAGGCAACTGTCACATCGGGCCTGGGCGTCCGATCCCGCTCGCCTGCTGTCAGTTCCGACTGCTGCTGACGTGGTCGATTCAATGCGGCAATCCCCGCAGCCAGAACGACCAGCCACAGTACGCTTCCCGTCCAGAATGCCGGAGTCTTAAAGAATGAACGCCGACTGGCTTCGTCATTCGGGTTTTGATTCATGATCTCTCCAAGTCCCAATCATCCTTCCGGCGTCGTTCTGCAGCGTCAAACTCACGACGCGACATGAACATGCGCCCCGCACTGGAACGCATTCCGTTTCAGTGTGGCATCCCGCGGACATCAAACTGCAGAGGCTAACCCATGTTTCGACGCGACAGGAAAGTGCGACACGCACTAACGTGCATTATGTGCTGACCGACGCCCCGTCATCCAGACCGCAATACTAACGTAACAGGTTGCTGCCAGAATCGTCACCGTCAGACAAATCCACCAGTCTGGCAGACTTTCGACAGCAGCTGGATTCGATGACATGATTCTACGCAATCCGGCAACGCCATACGTCAACGGATTCAATCGAATCACCCACGAAAGCCAACCCGATTCACCCGGTGGAAAAAACGACCCCGATAGCAGCCACATCGGCATCAGAAAGATACTCATGATTGCATGGAACCCGTGAGTCGAATCCATCGGCCAGGCAATCAGATACCCAAGTGACGTCAGCGAGAATCCGACCAGCGTCAGGAATCCGACAGTCGCCACAGCGTTGTGCCATGTCAAACCCGTATGCAGTTCCGGCGCCAATCCTACCCAGGACAGCGCCGGACCGACCAACAGAAAGACCATCGCCTGCAACACGGCCAGGATGGTTCCGCCAATCACCTTTCCCAATACCAGGCTGATCCGAGGCACAGGTGCAACCAGTACCCCCTGCAGGAATCCCTCACGACGATCCTCGATGATCGAGATCGTGGAATAGATCGCCGTAAACATCAGGATCATCGCGGCCACACCCGGAAAGAAGTATTCCTGGTACGACATCTCGGCCGGGCCACGAAACGAACCCTGCAATCCGGCACCAAACAAGACCCAGAAAATGATCGGCTGACCGAGAGCTCCGACGATGCGGGTTCTCTGTCGAAAGAATCGCGTCAATTCGCGATGAGCCAGCGTATAGACCGGCAGCCAGAGGCCCGGCATGGCTGGTCGATTCTGTCCCATGACTTGATCGCTCATCGCTCCTCCTTTGCGACATCCCAGAAGTGATGTCCCGTCTGCGCGATGAAGACATCTTCGAGTGTCGGCTTCGAGAGTGAGACAGCCGATATCTCATCAGGAAACGCTGCCACCAGATCTCGCAACAATTCATGACCCGCCGAATGTTCGATCCGCAGATCCTGAGCAATCAGCCGGGGAACCAGTCCGAATTTTTCTGTAATTCGTGCAGCGAGTGCTTCTGGAGCAGCAGACCGGACCGTCAAGCAATCGCCGCCCACCGAGCAGCGTAGCGAATCTGGCGTCCCGAGCGCCACCAGTTTGCCACGATCAAGGATTCCCAATCGATCGCAATGTTCTGCTTCATCCATCAAATGAGTCGTTACCAGAATCGTTACCTGTCGTTCATCCCGCAGACGATTCAGATAGTTCCACAGATCATGCCGAGCCCCCGGGTCCAGCCCGGTACTCGGTTCATCCAGCAACAATAGCTGTGGCGCGTGTAACAGGCTCTTCGCGATTTCGACGCGCCGTTTCAAACCACCAGACAGTTCATCGACTCGTTGTCGTGCCCGCTCTGCCAGACCGAGTTGATCCAGCAGTTCACTGATTCGCAGCGTCGCTGCTGCACCCCACAGCCCGTACAGATGAGCCTGATGACGCAGGTTCTCCTGCACCGTCAGCTTTCCGTCGACACTGGGGGATTGAAACGTCACGCCGATCTGTGAACGAACTGTCGAAGGATCGCGAGCCGCATCGAAGCCGAGGAGTTGAACCGTTCCGGATTGAATAGGAAGCAACGTTGCCATCAATCGAAACAGCGTCGTTTTTCCGCCGCCATTCGGGCCCAGCAAACCAAAGATCTCACCCGACGCGACGGTAAATCCAACTCCGTCCAGCGCGGTGCGACTGCCATAGGTGTGAACCACATCCCGGATGACCACCGCGGCACCTTCGTCCGCCTGTTGCTGAGGAATCACATTCTGGACCATCAGAGCCCTTGTTTGCGAAGCAATCGAAAGAGCGACAGAAAAACAAAAACCCGGCCATTAGCCGGGCTTCCATGCGCAACCTATTCCCTGCTCGGCGCGAGTCTTGCGACGCCGCCGAAGAGATCCCTTGCCGCTCAGTGCTTTTCAGGAGCCTTGTGCGAATGATCTCCGCTGCCGTGATCGGAAGAGCCGTGTGACTTGTCGCCACCCTTGGTGCCATGATCTGCCCCATGGCCGCCATGCCCACTTCCGTGTCCGCCACCCTGTGCCTGCTGAGCTTCGTATTCGGCCAGTTGTGGCACTGTTACCGTGTAGTAATGCATGCCAACGTCTGGGGCCAAAGCAAATGGGATCGTGCAAGCCAGGATGAACGTCGGAGCCAGCAGCAAGTATTTCCAGGCCCGTTCAAACTTCAGATGCATGAAGATCAGCATGACGCACAGCGCCTTGCAGACCGCGACCGACAACACGATGCCGATCAGCATGGCACGATTCGGAATGTGCACCAGATCTGCAACGATCGAAATTCCCGTGAATCCGCACAGTGCGAAGAACACGGACAAATACAGTTTTCCGTGTGAATGGTATTCGTCGTGATGATCTGACATCTGCCAATTCTCCTGCGGGTCGCCTCGATCTGAGGTCCCGATTCAATTTCAATTCTCGTCTTCTGAACTCGTCTGCGAAATCCACTCGAATTAAAGAATGTAGATCAGCGGGAACAGGAAGATCCAGACAAGGTCCACGAAGTGCCAGTACAAACCGATGTTTTCGACGAACGTCGCATCGGCCAGACTGAGCTTGCTACCCTTCTTCAGAACCAGCACGAACATGAACAATCCGACGATCACGTGGATCGCATGAAAGCCCGTCATCAGGAAGTAGTTGGAGGCAAACAGATTGCCGTACAGAATCGGATGAGCAGGCTGCAGCGAACCGAGCAATGGACCGAGCTTCGAATCCTTCTTCAGGGCTTCGACGCGATCATTGACTTCGTGCAACGTAATGGCAGCAACCTTGCCCTCGGCGTTCAGATACGACTTCAGATCCTTCAGGGACTTGTCTTCAAACTTCGCAGCGTTGGCTGTCTTCCATTCTTCGTACTTCTTCTTCCAGTCCTCACTCGATTCGTCCATCGTGCGGTACTGATCAAAAGCCAGCAGCGGAAGTTCCAAGGTCCAGTTGGCGCGAACGTGTTCCTTGATGTCGAACTGAGCTGCATACAGTTCTGCCATCACTTCGGCATCGGCCAGTTCCTGCTTCTCAGCAGCAGTCGCATCGGCCTTGTCTTTCAAAGCTGTGATGCGAGTATCCATTTCTGATTTCTGGTCTTCTCGCTTGGTCAGCTTCGGGTACATTGCAGCCAGTCGAGCATCGACGATATCGCCGAACTGTCGAACGACTTTATCCATCGCCTGCTTGTCACTTTCGGGGATGTGACCTGGCAGAATGTCATGCTGGAACTTTCCTGTGTACTCGTAGCCCTTGACTCCTAGGAACACGAATCCAAGCAGCAGGGTCCACAGCATGAATTGCCAAGCCTTGGCAAACTTCTGCCCGAGAAGTGCGTCATGTGCCACGACGACAAAGTAACTGGACAGAATCAGCACGAACGTGTTGAAGCCACCCGCCGCAATCGAAATGTGCGTGACGTGGACATCCGTCGGCCATCCGGGCGACCCCATTCTCAGTACGATGTACGTACCGATGAACGCGGTAAAGAACATGATTTCCGTGCCGAGAAACAGCCACATCCCGAGCTTCGAGTTCGGAATCGGAATGCCCATCTTCAAGGGAGCTGTCGGATGATGTTGCGTCATATCAATCGTGTCCGCCGTCTGTGAACTAACCGAAATACGTCTTTAGCAGAATTCCCGCCACTCAACCAATTCTCTGATTCGCTGGCCCTTAAACCGCTCGCAGCCAATCTAGCAGCCGCAAATGGTCCCAGGTTAATACCATCAATAACACGGGCAGATACACCAGCGAAGTCCAAAGGACCCGACGGGCACTTGTCCGTGATTCTTCCCACGCAAATCCAATCGATGCTGCCAGGTAAGCCGTCCCTAACACCATTGCCACAACACTGTAGGCCATTCCCGCAGCGCCAAAGTACGCTGGCAGCAGGCTGACAGGAATCAATCCCAGAGCATAAACAACTGCCAACAAACCCGTGACGTGTGGCATCGATTTGCCAGCAGGCAGCATTCGCAAACCGGCCGCACAGTATTCCTCTTTGTACAGCCATGCGATTGCCAGGAAGTGAGGAAACTGCCACAGGAACAGGACGCCAAACAGCGAAAAAGCCATCCAGTCGAGTTCACCACCAGCAGCCAGCCAACCCAGCACAGGTGGCAATGCCCCGGGGATTGCTCCGACAGCCGTACACAAGGATGTGAATCGCTTCAGCGGCGTGTAGACACCAGCGTAGAGCACAAACGTCAGCCCGGTCATCGCAGCGGTCAGTGGATTCACCGTCAACCACATGTAAACAACGCCGACCGCGGCACTGACAAAACCAAACACCAGCACTTCGGCCGGGGCCAGGCGCTTCATTGGCAACGGGCGATTCCGCGTGCGACGCATCCGAGCATCGGTTTCACGTTCAATCCACTGATTGATGGCAGATGCACCAATCGCCGCCAGCGACACCCCGATCCACGCATTGAACAGTGTCAGATACGAAGCTGGACCACGCAGGCCAAGGAAGTAACCGACAGAAACCGTCATCAGGACCATCAACGAAATTCGCAACTTGGCGATTTCGATGTAATCGGCAACACGCGTTCCAAGAACGTTGGCACGAACCACAGGAATGGAATTCGGGGAGGAGATTGCGCTCATGTCGCCACCCCCATCATTGATCCTTCCAGCTCACGGCCACGAGCGGTAACAGTGTCCACCCACGGAGCCTGAACCGCATTTGCATAGAACAGATTGACGACCGAGGTCATCAATGTGAGCATTCCAACCACTTTATGCAGGGAACAGATAACAATCTGCGGCGCTGAATTCAGTTGAGCTACAACGCCCCACGATGGGACCCCAAACTTCACATACCATGACCCCAGACCCAGCAACGCCTGACAGACGATCAGCACCAAGAGCATTTTCGCACCACGAATCAACTGTGGTGAACCACTTCGACGTGCAGTGACTGCAAACAGTGGAGCAAGTCCCAGCGGAACCAGTGCAAACCACGGATGCGACATCCACGCCCAGCTTTGACCCAGGTGCCGCAACACACCACCCAGAACGTACTGAATCGCGACTGCTACCAGTACGGTAATCGCCACGGATCGGGCGATTCGTCCAGCGGCAGCGTTGTCTACCGGCTTCCGACTCTCCCAACCTGTTCCAGTCACGACGACAAACACACACATCAGGCTGAAGACCCCGGCAGCAAAGTCGCCGTGAATCAACGCCATCGTCTGCTCGTCCATCAGCACTCGAACGCCACCCAGCATCCCTTGGACAAACACCGAGGCAAAAATCGCCAAGGCCAGCAAGCGGGCAGGTCGGCGAGTTTCAATCAACCACGTGGCGACGGCCAGAGCAATACTGAGCAGCCCAATCATCAAGCCTGACAGTCGGTGACCATGTTCAATGAACTGGTCACGTGCGGAACTCAGCCAGGGATAAGCGAGCATGTTGTAGCCATCGGATGACGGCCAGTCACTGAATGCCATTCCCGCCTTTAATGTTGTCACGACGGCCCCTGTCGTCACCGGCAACAGCAACGTCAATGTTGCGGTCAACCAGGCGAACCGGTGCAGCCAGCGACTAGCGGACGAGACATTCATGCCACTCAACAAACCCGAAAAAACACCACTTTAACTCAACAGGCAGCCAGCTCATGTCCGACCACCCTCTTCTGAAACTTGCAGTTTCTACTGGCATGCTGCCAGCAGCCAATTCCGTCAGTGACCCGCATGAGTCTGACGCTGTGCCAACGGAATGTATTCCGTCTGCAACAGGAAGTCCTTGTCTTTCACGATTGGCGAGCTGTACTCGTAAGGACCGTGGTAAACGACAGGCAGGACATCGAAATTGCCGTGACCTGGAGGCGATGGAGCCGTCCATTCCAGACCGTTTGCATTCCAGGGATTCCGTCCACACTTCGCTCCGAAGAACATGCTGTAAGCGAAATTGCCAAGCAGCAGGAACTGAGCGACCCCCATCAGCACGGCCGCGGCTGTCATGACCTGATTCAGCGGCAGCAGGTGAGCCAGATATTCGAAGTGGTATGGATCAGCATACCGCCGTGGCATACCAGCGACACCCAGCATGTGCATCGGGAAGAAGGTGACATTGAACCCGATGAACGTCAGGACGAAGTGGATCTGTGCCACAGTGTCGTTCATCATTCGGCCCCACATCTTGGGGAACCAGAACTGAATCGCAGCGAACACCCCGAACAGGGTTGAACCGAACAACACATAGTGGAAGTGAGCGACGATGAAGTAGGTGTCGTGGATGTAGATATCGACTGGCACTGCTGCCATGAAGATCCCGCTCAGACCGCCGATGATGAACATCGACACGAACGCGATACAGTTCAGCATCACGCCATTGATCTGCAGACGACCGCCCCAGATCGTTCCAATCCAGTTAAACGTTTTGATCGCGGAAGGCAGAGCGATCATGATCGTGCTGACCATGAACGTCATACCGAGTGCAGGGTTCATACCGCTGATGAACATGTGGTGACCCCACACGATGAAACCCAGGCCAGCGATTGCCGCCATGGAGTAAACCATTGGCTTGTAACCGAAGATCGGCTTACGACACATACAGGCCAGCATGTCTGAAACCATACCCATCGCGGGGAGGAGCATGATGTACACGGCTGGATGCGAATAGAACCAGAACAGGTGCTGCCACAGCAGCGTCTGGCCTCCACCGATCGTTGGTGCCGCATTGTTGACGACAATACCGGCTGGGATAAAGAAGCAGGTTCCCAGCAATCGATCGGTTACCAGCATGAAACCAGCAGCCGTCAGAACCGGCAGAGCAAACGCCTGCAGGATTGCCGTAATAAACATCGCCCAGATCGTCAGCGGCATACGAAACAAGGTCATTCCTGGAGCTCGCATGTTGATGATCGTGGTCATGTAATTGACCGAACCCATCATAGACGAGACCCCGACAAACGTAACTGCCATCAGCCACCAGGTCTGAGCCATGGCCGAACCAGGTGCGGATGACTTCACAGCAGAGAGCAGTGGATACGAAGTCCACCCTTGAGCTGTTCCGGCGTCCATCCCACCCACAACGCCTGTCAGCCATTCGGGACCGATACCCGCAGCGAATGCGAAGAACAGAATTGCAGGCCACATGAACCAGTAGCTCAGCATGTTCAGTGTGGGGAATGCCATATCGTCCGCCCCGATCATCAGGGGGATCAGGAAGTTTCCGAACGCACCTGCCAGAACAGGAATGATCACGAGGAAGATCATCACGGTCGCGTGCATGGTGAAGAGCATCGTGTAGTATTCAGGCGAAATCTGTCCGCCATCGCGAGCAAACGTCAGATCGCCAGCGATCGGCATGTATTCCCAGGGCCGGGCCAGTTGCCAGCGTACACCCAGAGCCAGAGCACCGCCCACCATCAACATCAGCATCGTGGTGATGAGGAACTGGATTCCGATCACCTTATGGTCTGTTGAGAAGACGTACTTCTGGATAAAACTCAACTCGTGGTGACCGTGACCATGCCCGTGGGCATCGTCTCCCGCATGGCCGGCGTGGTCGAGAGTCGGATGTAATGTACTCATGATTCTGATCTGCCTCTGGGCTGTTTCTGGCGACGTTACGTCATGCCCTGAATGAACTATCCTTCAATCACCACAACTTTCGTCGTGGAGATCTCATTCCACTTACTCGGCTGCCTTCTTGAAACCATCGTCAAATTGTTCGCCAGCGATCTTTTCGCGCCACTGTTCAAACTCTTCATCCGACTCAGCGAAGACACGCGCTTTCATCTTGTAATGGCCCCAGCCGCAAAGTTCGGCACAGACCAGTTCGTACGCTTTGTTGCCAGTTCGCCGTTCGAGGACGTCAAACCAGACCGGAATCACCAAACCGGGAACCGCATCCTGCTTGACTCGCAGTTCAGGAACGAAGAACGAGTGCTGGACGTCGTCTGTTCGCAGACTGATGGAGACCGGTCGTCCGGTCGGAACATGCAATTCGTTGACGGTGTAGACGTCATCGGGCTGGGGAGTTGGCTGCAGTTTCTTACCGCGAGCGGGATACCGAATCCGCCATTCGAACTGCCGTGCCGTCACTTCCGCCACTGCCTCGGTCTTCGCCGGAGAACTCGACTTCATACGGTATTGTGCCCACACGTCCATCTGATACAGGGCGATGAACAGCAGAATCCCGGCCGGAACGATGGTCCAGATCACTTCCAGGCTGTGACTGCCGTGCGAGAACAGGACCTTGTCTTCCGGCTTCATCGTTGCACCGCGCCACAGCACATAGCCAAGCGCCGCCTGCGTTCCGATGAACGTGATCGACACAATGACGAGGATCAGGTGGAACAAGTCATCGATGCGGCGACCCAGTGTGGAATAGGCCTTCCCGTCACCCGGGAACCACCAATGGAAATCGGGTGAAAACCAGCTCACGGCGACTGCAATCACAGCCGACGCTACAAAAAAGACTGCCCAGAATCTGCCCACGGCACTCGCCTTCACTCAAAAACCAACCCGTTGGTGGTCGCCGAATCCTCAACGTCAATTCACTCAGACACTACTTGGCATGAACAACGTGTTCCGCTGCTTTTGCCTTTGTTGGTGTCTGTTCGTATTGCAAACTCATCACAAAGTTAACGACATCCCAGATTTCTTCGTCTTTCAAAGCCGTTCGACCGAAGCCTGGCATCGGAGTCCCCTTGATCCCGGCATAGATTCGTCGGAACACGTCAACAGGTCGACGACCGCCACGGTACTGACCGAGTGTCAGGTTTCGTGGTTGAAGTGGCTTACCCCAGGCATCGTGCAAACCTCGCTTCGGATAGTATTCCTCGGAGCCTGGCTTCTTCCAGAAGTCCTCAGTTGCAACTCCGTCACCACGGCCTTGCATGCCATGGCACGTGTAACATTTGCCCTTGTCGGACAGATACAGACGGCGTCCACGCTCACGCGATGCGGCGTCATCAGTGACTCGTGCCACTGACGGAACAATCAAGCTCTCGGCATCCTCGCTGTGTGCCCACGCTTCAGCCAGGAACTTCGCCGAGCTGTCAATCAGTTCTGGAACGTCCGATTTCAAGTATTCAGCAAATTTGTCTTTCGCTGCATTCTTCGCTGCCGCGGCACTCTGTGGCTTCTCAGGCTTATCTTTGCCCTTGGCAGCATCGTAGCTGGCCTTCGCCTTTGCAGCGGCAGTTTCGATGGTCTTCTGAGAGAAATCACCAGCGAGGTCGTTGTCAACCCGGCTCTCAAATTCGCCGCGAATCGCCAACCACCGGATGTACTCGATGACAGATTCCGTTTCCTTGTCGCCAAGCCACAGGAACGATGGCATGTATGTTCCAGGAACGCCGTACTTGATGATCCGGCTCAAGTCATCACGAGTCGGCTTTTCAGGACCGAGCGTTGATGTGAACTTGAAGAGGCCTGAACGATAGTCACGCGGCAGTGGATTCAGATATTGAGCCGTGGGACCGTTACCGTCGCCGCTCACACCATGACAGTGCATGCAGTTCTTCATGTAAACAGCACGTCCGGTCTGCAGTGCAGTACCGAAACCGATCACGAGCTTGTCGCCCACAGCAGGTGCCGGATCGCTCCCACCTGTCCACGTCAATTCCTTCTTGGCAGCGTCGTATTTGTCCACGCTTCCAACACTGGTCTTTTCAGCGGACCTCGCACCACTCGCCCAAATCAGCGGAGCACCGTGGGTCACCCCAGCAGCGTCCCCTTCCCACTCAACAACCACTCCCTTGCCTTCTGCAGCAACTTCCGTGACCGTTCCCTTTACGCCACCGTAGTTGACGGGAAACCGTTGCCAGGCCACCAGTTCGTGTGGAGTGCCGAACTTTTCCTTCAAAGTGGCCTTCACCACTTTTTGAGCATCTGGAATCAGGTCGGTCGTTTCTTCACGAAGGCTGAATTCCGATTGGGGACCTTTCCCGCAACCAGCCACCAGCACGGTGAGACCGACGGCCAAATAACAGCAACTCCGCTGCATTGCGGAGACTGCCCATCGACGATGTATTCTCAAACAAGACATCATGATTACCGTCTGTGCGAAGCCTGTTGTGTGTAGCAAATCGGCAAAGCCGCTTCCGCAACCTTCCTGCTATTTCAGCTTGGAAGCTGCCACCGAGATTGTGATTTCATTGTCCCCTGGCTTAATCGTGACAACCAACGATTTTTCCAGAAAATCCCCAGCTTCATGCCATACCTTGAACTCGTGCTTCCCGGCTGGCAGATCCTTGATTTCGAAGGCCCCATCGTCTTTCGAGACAGCGGCGAACGAGTGATCCAGAGGCAAGTGATAGGCCTGCATCCACGGGTGGATATCGCAGCCCACGGAGAACGGCTTCTTTTCAACCTGAGTATAGACCAACGGAACACCCACGCGATCGTCCGGCTGGACTACGCTGTTGAACTGCGAGTTCTTCCCGGGGAACGTATGCGTGTTGTGAGCAGCCGCGTCGGCGTTCAAAACCTTGATCGTCTGCTTGGTTCGCACGACCATCGCATGCGGCAGGAAGACGCAGGTTTTCTGGTCGAAAACTGCAGGCTCTGTCACATCGGGCGACTTGGCCCCCTTAGGAGCCTTTTCGAGATAGATGAATGCGTTTGCCAGGCCGCCGTTCTTCACGAGGATTCGCTCATTCGGAATCGCCTCCGCACCGCAAACACTCGGATCCTTATTAGCCCCACCCTTTTCGTACAGGTTAGGCAGCGGGTTGAAGTTCCCTTCGTAGACGACTCGACCTTTCAGCGTCCCGACTCCACCCGCTTCCGCCGTTGCCGCTTCACCCTGAGCCGGCGTTCCTTCCGCAGAAGCTTCAGGTGCCGCAGCAGCATCTGGCAGGTACTTCACGCTGACAACGGAGTTCGCACCGCTTTCCAGCTTACCGCAGCCGATTGCACCCAGCATCAATGTCGCTGCTGAGCAGACGACCGTACCACGAATTCCGATAAATCGATTGAACCGCATCAGTCATTACCTCCCGCAGCCGCTGGCTGTGGTTGAGGCTGAGGAGACACCTTGCCTTCTGTTTCCATCAGCTTGTAGTAGTTCACCAACGCATCCCGCAACGAAATCGTCTGTCGCAACCCGTCACCACCGAAGATCTCCGGGAAGCGAGGTTGAGCACCTGGCTGTTGTGGAGGCAATGGCGATGGCATGGATGTGTAGGGCGTAATCCAGTTTGGTCGGTAGAGCCACAGCAACGTCCAGTCCGGCTTCAATCGCTCGGCCGCCAGTTCCAGATTCGGACCACGAATGTCTGTCTTGGGGTCATTGATTGCAACCTGACGACCAGCCACCGAGTGGCACTTGATACACAGCGGAGCGTTCAACATCTTCCAGGATTCCTGCAGGTAACCCTCTTTCTTGTCTTTGAATGCCGTATGGAATTCGTGATTCTTTTCGTTCAGATACTCTGGCTCACGTTCCGCAATCAACTGATACGGGAATTCTGTCCCGTCGACTGCGGCGAAGTAGTTGGCCAGTGCCTGAGCATCCGAATCACTCATGTTGAACTTCGGCATCCGCAGAACGGTCGTATGTCGAATTCGTCCCGGATTTCGCAGGAAGTTAAACAGCCACGGCGTTTGAACCTTTGTCCCCTGCTTGTAGAGCGGAGGTGGTGACATCTGCCAGGCCAAGCCAGCTTCCTTCGCCGTCTGATTGGCAACAAGTCGCTTTACCAGCCACTCGGCATACTGACCACCTCGCGCTGGATCGATTCGATCAAGATTCGCAGCCGGGAAAATGAACTTGGACGTTGGGAACAGTTCTTTCCCAGCCACATTCAGGAAGTCCCACGAATCGGCGATGTATTCTTGTTCGTCCGGCGAATCCTCGGGATCCGGATACGACGACACCATTCCATGGAACTGGATAATCGGCAGACTCTTACCCTTAACGGTCTTCATCTCACCAGTCAGAGCATTCTGAACAGGCCGCAACTTCTTCAGCAATGCGATTGCTTCGGGATATTCGACGGCTGTGTCTGATGCGGTAATCGACTCGAGGTCAGCTCCATAGCGAATCTTCGGTAGTTCGAGCATGTGACAGGCTGAACAGTTGAACTGCTGGATCAGCCGTTCACCCTTGATGACCGCGCCCTTCGCTCCACCTGGATTGTACAGGTACTCCGCTGATGGTGGCTCGGCAACCAGTCCGACGACAAACGTCGCGATGGCGTCGATTTCTTCTTCGGTGAACGGGAACTTCGGCATCCGCAGACGATCATCGTAGGCCTTGGTTTCGATCGTCTTGTAGTCGTAGCTACGCGGCTGACGCAGTTTCTGCCAGAGGAACCCTGGCCGACCGTGATGAGTCAGGCTTTCGTAATAGAAGGCGGCTGATCGCTCACGCTCGTCCGCCACTGGATTAGTGATGTCACCTCGGGAAGCGCGGCTGATCCCATCTTCAACGCGTTCAAGCATTGAGGTGTCAGCCTTGATGGCGATCGGACTTTCAAGCAGATGCCCGTTTCGCCAGACCGACACAGCAACGTTCGAACCAACAACGGTGCGATCGAGCAGTTCGTTGTAGTCCGCCATCGAATTCACAGCGAGACCATCGATCGCAACGATCACATCGTCGGTCTTGAATTCCGCCTTCTTCGCTTTCGCCACGCGGACGCCACGTGGTGCATCCAATTTCAGGCGAGCCGCTGCACCCGCGTCGACGGTGTCGACGATCACACCAAGCCCGGCCTGACCATGGTGGTGCAGGTATTCGTGAATGTGCTCGAACGCGAGTCGCGAACGATCCTTCTTACCCCAGTCTTGCAATGCTGTCCCGATCGGCCGAGCCTTTTCGAAGTTCGGAATGTCGTGACAGCCATAGCAACCGTAACGGCTGATGGTCTTTCGTCCCAGATAGCTCATCTTACGAGTGCGGAAGTCTTCGTCGGAACCCGCAGCAAGTTCGATTTCATCACCCTTGATGACCGACGCTGGCAGTGGGTACTTACCAGTCTTCATCACGACATCAACCTGACTCTTCGTCAGCACCTTCATCAGGAAGTAAGTGACCAACTCGTCGAGTACAGCGTCAGGAACTTCTGGCGTTTCATAGGTCTGCGTTGGCTTGAAGTCGGCAGGCGCCCCTTCGAGTTTCAGCAGGAACGCCGCAATGTCGGCCGCTGGGTCAACGTACTTGTCTCCCGTCCCTTCACCGTCGAGGAACAGGTGTGGCATCTTGGTTCGTGGGTGATGTCGTTCAGGCTCACGAATCCAAGTGTAAAGCCAATCGAAGCCGAGTTTGCCTTCTCTCAGCTTTGCATGCACCTTCGACAACTCAGGACCGAACTCAGCAGCCAGGCCAGGAACATCCTGATGCGTATGGCAGACGACACAGCCCTTGGTTGCAAACAGCTCTCGACCGCGTTCGGCATTCGGCTTGTAGCCTTCGATCGGGCTGAGAGTGTCGAGCTTTTCGGACTTGGTCAGCAGATAGTGCGACATCGCCGCGATTTCCACGGGATTGTACTTCGCTGCCATGTCATCCGACTGGTTGTCCAGCTTGAAGAACTGCGGCATGCGAGTCGTCGGGCGGAACCGCTTGGGCTCTTCCGTCCAGTGCGACACGAATCCGGAATTCGCCTTGGACGCCAGGTGACGCAGTGATGGACCGACCTTGCGGAGTTTCCCGGCCACCTGCAGAGGATCCTTGGCGATTTCTGCAGCTTCTTCTGCCGTCGTAGGCTCAAGTCGCAGATCCGGACCAATGATCTTATTGCCGTCGTATCCAGAAATCTCGTGGCAGCCGAAGCAGCCATAGGTCTGGATCAAATCATGACCTTTGACAACCTTCGGTGCCGTTGGCCCGAATTTCTCGTTGACACCGAGCTCAACAACGTTGACGTGGCACTTGATACACGAAGCTTCTTCAAATCGCTTGGGAAGCATCGGTCGTTCCCAGAAGTGATTATCAAACCACTTGTGATCCTTCGCCCACCGTTCCATCTCCACAGGATCATTGGGAGTGTGCGACGCATTCGTCACAGTGGTCCCTGAGCCCTGCCCTTCGTGGCAAACCGTGCAGCCAAACTTCGGCAGCGGATGTGGACTGGTCGCCCCCAGGTACAGACCCAGGTTCGGATGCGAGGAATACGGTTGTGGGAACTTCCCCTTTTCGCCAGCTTTACCGGCAGGGAAGGCGCCTGCGACAGACGTGGTGATCGAATCATCAACAACGTCGATCGACATATGGCAGGTACGACAACGATCGAATCGGGCGACGTTCGTCATACCACCGAGCGTGAACTGCAGACCCGGCATCCAGTCCTGAATCGGACGTTCTGGCGAGTTGAAACCTTCGATGATCGGAACCAGCATCATGCTGCGTTTGAACGCTTGCAGGGTTCCCGACTGTGGCTCGATCTTGGCGGCCGCTGCATGAATCAATCCGATGGCCGCCTGTTCTGCGACCAGTTCCTTCGTGACCTGATCCAATGCGCCAGTGATCACAGCCAGGCTCATCTTGGCTTCGATCGTTTGCAGCTTCAGTTCTGCAAATTCGACTTCCATCTTCTGAACTCGCGATTCAGCATCTGTGAATCGCTTTTCCAGAGCCTTCATATCGAGATTGTCGCGAATCCCCAGATTGTAATCCGCACGCGCCACGTCACGCTTCGCGCGTTCCAGCTTCAGTTCGCGCAGATGATTCGACTCTTTGTCGCGAGCGACCTGCACGGCCTTCTTACGCTGGGATTCGGTCGGGAAATCAGCCAACGTCAGCAGCAACTTTTCGCTGCTTCCGGGATTCATGCTCGCAAGACGATCGAAATCACCCTTCAGCAGTTCACGGAACTTCTGAGCCTTCTCGCCGACTTTAAACTCTTCCGGAATGTCTTCGTAAGAGATTTTCCCGTCTTTGTCCTTATCGATCTCTTCAAATTTGCTGTGCAGTTCCGCGAGCGCTGCCAACTGATCGGCGGTCTGCTTTGTTGCATCAACCTTCTTCTGCTCAAGCTCTTTGACCTTCGCTTCATGCTGTTTGTCAGCAGTCAACGTGGTCTCGCGAGCTTTCAAACGCTCAGCCTGATAATGAAAGGCCTTACGCTGATACGTCCGCCACTCATCATTGTAGTCGGCCCACATCATCCAGATCGTCGTCAGCAGCAGCAGCAAAGCACTACCGCAAAAAACGCGATGCATCAGTTTGGGACTGCGAAGATATTCTTCATTCGCCGGCATAGTACCGAACCATCCTTCGGGACACGTCTAAGGAAACGCAACCGCCGAGTCACTTCGATTGCGAGAAGCCCAACCAGGGGCACTCATCAATCTTGGACTAAATATTAAAAAACCACTCGGGGATCGCCACGATGTACTTCAATCGAGCCACCCAGCGCAACACCATCTTGATCGGCAGGGACATCATCATCAGCATCAGGTTCGCCAGAACCATATACCTGAGGAAGCCCATTCTCATAAAGAACTTACGGAACACGGTGGCAGCCATGATTGGAGGCAGTACGAACAGGTACGCCACCACCAGAACCAACCCCAGCCATTCTCGCAGCAGAATCGTGTAGATCTGCATCGGCGTTGATGCCCCTGCAGGAGCCACCGGCAACTGCTGATTCATCAGGTTCAGCCAGAACCACTCCGAAACGTTGACGTTGTTCAACAGTTCCAGTTTGTGAACATCCCAGTATTCGTACGGACTGAAGAAGTTCCAGTTCGGACCTCGCAGGAACGTTCCGAGAACGATCATTGCCACCCACAGCGGCAGGAATCCGAACAAGAACGTACTGACCGCAAACTTACGCTCATTGAACGTGTAATAGCCATTTCCAAGCTTGTTGAAGTCGATGTAGGGAATCGCCATCAGACCAACCAGGATCACACTCGGCAAAACCACCCCTGCCATCCAGGGATCGAAGTAAACGAGCATTTCCTGCAGACCCAGGAAGTACCAGGGGGCCTTCGAGGGGTTAGGAGTCTTCGCAGCAGAAGCAGGCTCTTCGAGAGGGGCCTGAAGTACGATACCCCACGCAATCAAAACTGCCGTGACGATGATCATGCAGATCAATTCGGTATAGACGAGGTCAGGCCACGTCAAAACCTTTTCGTTCTTTTCCTGCTCGAACAATGGTCGCCCTTCGGCGCGACGCTTGTCGTTATCAACCGATTTGCGGAAATACAACCACGTGAAGTAACCGACGATGTAGAGCATCGCGACGATCGGCACGTTGTCAGGCTTGCCGACGATCTGACGGAAGTCATAGTCCGTAATACTGAAGGCCATGAACAGCAGAGAGATATTCAGCAGCACCCATCCAGCGGTTGCAGTCGTCCACACAGTTCGCAAAACAATCATGCCGATGAACACCGCTGTGGATCCAATAAAGAACCACCGAGGGTCGGACAGCCAGTTGATCGGCTGCTTCATCCATTCAGGCATTTTCAGGAGGAACGATTGCGGATTTCCGGTACCCGTCAGATGTGCGATTGAAACCATCAGCAACATGAACGCATAAAACGCCCAGATGGCTGCAACAGGGATCTCCTGCCCCTTGCCCAGCAGGCCCCCAAGGTTCAAACGGAAATTGCCATCCACCGCATAGCTGCGACGGACCCAGGCCGCGTTCATAAAGAACAGCACCATATACACCAGACCGAGCCCGAAGATCACGGACGAAGTCAGATCTGGATTATGTTGCAGATGGGATTCCATAACTCTTCCGTCACCCACTGAACGAACTAAGCGAACAAAGCCATCTCAAGCCACACCAACCAACACAGACAGCCAATCACAGCGGCTGACTGATCCCGCCGTCTTTACGAACTCGCCAGAAGTGAATCGCAATCAACAGCGAAACAACCAGCGGAATCGCCACACAGTGCAGGATATAGAAGCGGTTCAACGTCGCCTCACTCACGAAGCGACCACCCAGCAACAGGAAGCGAGCATCGCTGCCACTGGTAATCAAGTCGTATCCACCGATATTCAACAACTGAGCCCCTGGACCTTCATATCCCAGGAACGGCGTTGCGCGAGCCATATTCGAACCGACGGTGATTGCCCAGATCGCCAACTGATCCCAGGGCAACAGATAGCCGGTGAACGACAGAAGGAGCGTCAGCACAAGCAGCAGCACGCCGATCACCCAGTTGAATTCGCGGGGCGGCTTGTAACTTCCCGTCAGGAACACGC
>CAXBSB010000011.1:0-58186 GCA_963977965.1 uncultured Schlesneria sp. | reverse complement strand
GTTCGGCTGGGACAGGTACACCGGTTCCTACGGAACTTCTGTCGGCATGCATTCGTTCGGAGCCTCGGCACCACTGAAGCATCTGCAGAAGAAGTTCGGTTTCACGGCCGAGACGGTTGTCAGCGCCGCCCGTCAGCAGGTCGAGCGAGCTCGCGGTGCCGCCCGGTAGTCACACCTGATGAACAGTCCAGAGCCTGTGGAGCCAGATTCGACGAAAGCCATGCGAACGGCATGGCTTATCGTCGTGTTGCTGATTCCCGTGGCTCTGCTCAACTATCTCGACCGCCAGATGCTGGCAGCGATGAAGTTCTCGGTCATGCAGGATCTGACATCGCAGGAGGGAGCCCCCTTGACGGACGCGAGCTGGGGAACTGTTCTCGCTCTGTTCAAGTGGGTTTATGCATTCCTCAGCCCGATCGGTGGATATCTCGCCGATCGATACAGTCGACGCCATGTCATCGCAGCCAGCCTGTTCGTCTGGTCGCTGGTCACGTTGATGACGGGCATGGTCCACACGTACGAAGAACTGCTGATCACCCGCGCTCTGATGGGAATCAGCGAAGCGTTTTACATCCCTGCGGCATTGGCCCTGATTGCAGACTTTCACATCGGCAACACGCGATCACGTGCCGTCGGCATGCATCAGATGGGGATTTACGCAGGCGTGATCATCGGGGGATTCAGTGGCTATGCTGCCGATCATCCGTCAATCGGCTGGCGCTGGGCATTTTATGGCTGCGGCGTAATCGGCATCGCCTACGCTCTGCCTCTGTTTTTCCTGCTGCACAATCCACAACGATCAGCAGAATCTGAATCCCTCAACAACCGCCCTTCGGTTCTGAATGCTGTGAGAGAACTGAGCAGTAACGGCTCATTCATCCTGCTGGTCTTGTATTTCACCCTGCCGGCGATGGCGGGCTGGGTCGTCCGCGACTGGATGCCGGCAATTTTGAAAAAGGAATTCGGGATCGGACAGGGGATCGCCGGGGTCTCGGCCACTCTCTACTGGCAGCTTGCCGCAATTGGTGGAGCTGTCCTTGGTGGCTGGCTGGCGGATCGATGGATGCGCCGGACCAGTCGAGGTCGAATCTATGTCAGCGCGATCGGTGTCTCGCTGATTGTTCCCGCGATTTTTGGTGTCGGATTTTCGCCGCTGACACATCAACTCTGGGTTGCCATCGCCTTCCTCATTCTGTTCGGGATCGGATGGGGATTTTTCGATGGGAACAATATGCCGATTCTCTGCCAGATCGTTCGCCCGGAGCTGCGAGCCAGTGGCTACGGCATCATGAATCTGGTCAGCATCAGTTGCGGAGGTCTGGCAGACTGGGGCGTTGGGATCATGAGCGATAGCAAAGTGCCGCTGTACGGAATCTGCAGTGTTTTTGCGAGTGCCGCCGTCTCGTCGGTCGTGCTGGTTCTTTTGATCCGCCCTCGCGAAATCCCGAGTTAACACCTGTCATCGGCTGTTCGTTTAGCGCGGCGCTTTTGAACCCCGCCGATCGCGGATTACCCCATCAGCCGGCACGCGCTAGCGTCCGGTTCTCTTCAATTTCAAGTTAGTCACTCGATGACCTACGAAACCGGACGCTAGCGCGTGCCGGCTGATGGGTTCAACTGAAAAATATGTTTGGAACCACGTCGATTCGGAGTTGGACCAGCAACATTACCGAAAGCGTTCGACACATCCCGGCCGAACTTCGGTGTGCATGATTTCGTTTGAGGCTGCACCTGACTACAATAGGGCGCATGAGCGAACCGCCGTTCCAAGAACCGCTTGAAAATACAGTCGTCATCGTCGGGGTCGGCCTGATTGGCGGATCGCTGGCGGCTGCGCTGCGATCTCGCAAAGTGGCTCGAAATGTCATCGGAGTCGGCCGAGATGCCGTTCGACTGGAACGTGCCCGCGCTGCCGGATTGATCGACGAAGTCGCGACCGACATCGCCAGTGTTGCAACTCGCGCTGATGTCATCGTCTTCTGCACGCCTGTTGATCGTGTCGCCGAAGGTGTCCGACAAGCCGCCCGAACTGCTCGACCAGACACACTGATGACCGATGCCGGAAGCGTCAAGCAGCCGATCTGCGATGCCGTGGCTGACATCGTCACTTTTGTCGGTGCGCATCCGATCGCCGGATCACATCGGCAAGGTTTCGAAGCGGCAGATGCCCAGCTTTACGAGGGAAGGCTTTGTGTGCTGACTCCGCTTGAATCCAGCCCGATGCCCATGGTCAGTCGACTGGACCGGTTGTGGAAAGGGGTCGGCATGCGGACGACGCGGATGTCGCCGAGTGAACATGATCAGGCGCTCGCCATGACCAGTCACCTGCCTCATCTGGTCGCGGCTGCGCTGGCACAAACATTGTCGGTTGAGAATCGTCCGCTGACGGGAACCGGGTTTCGCGACACGACCCGGATCGCCGCCGGAGACCCGCAGCTCTGGACTGGAATTCTGATGCAGAATGCGCAGCATGTCGCCGCGGGAATCGAAGCGGTACAACAGCAATTGCAGAAGTATCGGGCAGCATTACGGGATGGAAACACGGATCAAATCCTGAACCTTTTGAAGGACGGACAGCAGCAACGCGCCGCATTGGACTGAACCTTTGACACCAGTCGGGCGGACAGAATCTGAAGTTGTTCACGCAAACTTTTTTGACACATTTGTAGAATCACAGAATCTGGTGAGCCTCACCAAGTAGACTTGCCTTCAACACATTGAATTGAGAACTCGAATGCTTTGGGAAGTGGAAATTCGACCGGCGGCGGGTGAGATTGATCGAGATGGCTTGCGAGTGGTTGGCGAGGCGCACGCCCTGGGAGTCGCTTCCGTAAAAGCAGTCTCCAGTGCAAAGTCATTCCTGCTGCAGGGGGCGTCACTGAACGAAACCGACGTCGCACGTGCAGCCCGAATGCTGCTCGTCGATCCTGTCGCCGAGACGTTCACAGCTCACGCGATTTCCCGGTCAGCAGGCTCTGCAGCCGATGGCGGCCAACTCGTTAATGTCCTCTTTAAGCCAGGGGTCACCGACAATGTCGCCTTGAGTACCCAGAAGGCACTTGTTGACCTTGGCTTCGCTGTCGATACCGTGGCAACCGCTCGCAAGTACTGGTTCTCATCCGACGTCTCCAGTACGGATCGTGAACGTATCGCCAAGCGAGTCCTCGCCAATGACGCCATCGAACGTGTCATTGCTGGTCCACTGCAGATGGATCAGATCGGTGCCGGATCAGAATACAAGTTTCAGCTTCGCACAGTCCCGATCCGCGATATGAACGACGATGCCTTGATGCACCTCAGCAAGCATGGGCAGCTTTATCTGAGCCTCGCAGAAATGCAGACGATCAAGCAGCACTGGGTTGATCAGCAGCGCGATCCGACAGACATCGAACTGGAATCGGTCGCTCAAACGTGGAGCGAACATTGCTCGCACAAGACGTTGAAAGGACGCATCCGATATCGCGATGAAAAGGGAGAGCGTGCCTTTGAAAACATGCTGAAAGAGACCGTCTTTGGAGCGACCGTCGAAATTCGTGAGCGACTTGGCAAGGACGACTGGTGTGTGAGCGTTTTCAAAGACAACGCCGGTATTGTCACGTTCGACGAACACCAGAACGTCTGCTTCAAAGTCGAAACGCACAATCATCCCTCAGCGATTGAACCCTACGGTGGTGCGAACACGGGGATCGGTGGAGTCATTCGCGATCCTCTC
The DNA here is from genome assembly GCA_963977965.1 of uncultured Schlesneria sp. Classification (GTDB taxonomy): domain Bacteria; phylum Planctomycetota; class Planctomycetia; order Planctomycetales; family Planctomycetaceae; genus Schlesneria. Next base: position 54,474 of record CAXBSB010000011.1, on the reverse strand, counting down.
GGCACGGGTCTGGGGGCCAAACCGATCTGTAACACAGACGTCTTCTGTTTCGCCCCGCCAGATACCCCCTACGACGCACTTCCACCTGGAACACTGCATCCCAAGCTGGTGATGAAGGGGGTTGTCTCGGGTGTTCGCGACTATGGAAACCGGATGGGGATTCCAACCGTCAACGGTGCGGTCTTCTTTGACGAGCGATACCTGGGGAATCCGCTCGTTTACTGTGGTACTGTGGCGATGATCCCCGTCGACAAGTGCGAAAAGGAAGTTCACCCCGGCGACCTGATTGTCGCTGTGGGTGGTCGCACAGGCCGCGACGGGATCCACGGCGCAACATTCTCATCGGCCGAATTGACGCATGAGAGTGAAACGATCTCGGGAGGAGCCGTGCAGATCGGCAATGCCGTCACCGAAAAGATGGTGATGGATGTGATTCTGCAGGCGCGCGACAAGAACCTGTACAACGCGATCACAGATTGCGGTGCAGGGGGGTTCAGCAGTGCGGTCGGTGAAATGGGAGAAGAAACCGGCGCCGTTGTCTGGCTCGAAAAGTGCCCGCTCAAGTATGCAGGATTGTCGTACACCGAAATCTGGATCAGCGAAGCTCAGGAACGCATGGTTCTGGCAGTCCCTGAATCCAAGTGGGAAGAGTTCCGCAGCCTGTGTGCGGCTGAAGGGGTCGAGGCAACAGCGTTCGGTCAGTTTGGAAACAACGGCCGACTGAAGCTGACTTACCACGGTCAAGTGGTCGGTGACGTCGCCATGTCGTTCCTGCATGATGGTCGGCCACCTGTCGTACGGGATGCGACGTACCTTCCCCCTGCCGAAAAGCCGCTGACATCAGGCCCATCACAAGCATCGCTGGCTCGATCACTGCAGGCGATCCTGGGATCACTGAATGTCTGCAGCAAGGAATGGATCATCCGCCAGTACGATCACGAAGTTCAGGCGGGTTCGGTCGTCAAACCGCTGGTCGGTGTTGCGTGCGATGGTCCATCGGATGCAGCCGTCGTTCGACCTGATTTCAAATCACAACGAGGAGTCGTTGTTTCCAACGGGATGAATCCCCGCTATGGCGACTTTGATCCCTACTGGATGGCTGCTGCCGCGATTGACGAAGCGATGCGCAACTGTGTCGCAGTGGGAGCGGACCCCAGCAAGATCGCGATTCTGGACAACTTCTGCTGGGGAAACACCGAACGGCCAGAAACCCTCGGCTCACTGGTTCGCGCGGCCCTTGGCTGCAAGGACACTGCCATCGCCTTCGGGACTCCGTTCATCAGCGGTAAGGACAGCTTGAATAACGAGTTTTCGTACGTTGACGCCGCGGGAACCAAGCAGACTGTTGCCATTCCTTCGTCGCTGCTGATCAGCGCCATCGGGCAGGTGGCTGATGTCCGCAAATGCGTGACCATGGATCTGAAATCGGCAGGTAACGAACTGTACCTGATCGGCGTCACGAAGAACGAAATGGGGGGAAGTCACTACGCTCTGGTGAACAGCCTGAGCGGTGGAGTGGTCCCGCACGTCGACTTGAAGCAGGCTCCCGTCATCTTCAAGGCAGTCCATCAGGCGATTTCGCAAGGCTTGCTCCAAAGCTGTCATGACCTGAGCGAAGGGGGGCTGGCGACAGCAGCAGCCGAAATGGCATTCGCCGGCGGGTTCGGAGTCGACATGGACGTCACCGCTGTTGCCACAGCATCGGGCTTATCCGATCCAGCTGTTGTCCTGTTCTCGGAAAGCGCGACGCGGTTCCTGATCGAGGTTACTCCGTCTGCTACAGCAGAACTTCAAAAGACATTCGCGGGCCTGCCGCTGACACGCGTCGGCAGTGTGACATCAACGGGGGAAGTTCGAGTCGCCTGCCACGGCAGCCAGATCCTCGAAGCAAAATGCTCAGACCTCAAATCGTCATGGCTGAAACCGCTGGCGTGGGAATAATCGCCAAGAATCCGGAATAAATGTGGGTTTCACAGATGACCGGGGCCGCGATCGCATCGCTGGCCCTCAGTCTACTCATGAGCCACCATCCCCAATGACGAATCGAGCAACGGCGTTTGACGTGAACTTCCAGACAATCAGTGAGTCACGGGTCAGTTCCAGAAGGTCCGTGAACCAATCTACCTCTTCGTCCCAAAGTCCATCGTCCCAGTCTGCGATGCTCAATTCGAAGACATTCCGAGTCACGTGATTCGCGCCGATATCCACGAGCCGATCAACAATCTGATCACGGCGTTCTGAATCGCGAACCCGTAAGACAACAATGACCAATCCGTCAGATGGTTGCGTTTCGAAGTCTTCCATTCACAAAGCTTCCCGAGAACTGGCAGGTACGATCCGTTGCGTCAAGAATAGTGTCGCATGTCATTCATCGCTTGCGACCTACGTGACGACGGGACGACCGTGATCCAAGCCAACACGCTCAGCAACCGCTGAATCTGCAATCTCGAAAACCGTCTCCAACGGAGTCTCAAGTTGATCGAGTTTGCCGACGGCGACTAACTGACGTTGGCTTTCAACGTAATCCGAAATATCCTGAATTTCGACTATCCACTCGTGCACGTATTTTTCAACGACCGGACCTTGTAGTCCGAGTTGAATCGCGCGACGGTTTAATGGAGCTCCAGTCGGCCCATGATCCGGGTCCCATTGCAATCGCACGTTCGAATGCGCCACAGCCCGCTTCCATTCCTCATGCGACGAATACACATCGGAATTGAAGCTCGAATGAACTGCCTGGCCAAGGATTTCCATAAAGGCACTGCGAGTCAGGCGAATTGCCAGCGTCACTTCCTGGCCTTCCTTTGTGCCCCAGCCCGATCGATACATCATCCAAAGGAAGTTTGGCTTGATCCATGTCATTCGTGACATACTGAAGTCGCCGCCAAAGTAACCATGCTTCGCCGCAAAGTGACCGATGGATTGTCGGTAAGCCTGGTAGACGACAATCGAATCAGAATCAGACTGCGCAAGAATGACGCGGCCCGATTTTGGCCATCGCTTTTCCTGTAGACCAAATAATTCCGTCGTGAGGTTCATGAATCCGAGTTCGAAACAGTGACGGGCAGTTGGTGGAACGAATGTCTGATTCTGTATCCGGGCAATCAAGTCGTCAGCCCGATCTTCAGCCCTTTGACAAACCGATATTTGCGCCTACTTGTCACCGTCCGCTTCTTTACCGAGATCGATGAATCGGTACCCTTCAGGCTCGGACCAGCCGACGAGACGACCATCTCGAGAAACAGCGGGCTTAAATGTCTGGACCTGCCGCTTCACGGTCAGGATGACCTCACCGGTCGCGGCATCGAAGAATCGCACGTCCTTTTGAGGGCCCGTGGCAGCAACTCGTTTGCCATCCGGCGTGAACGCCAGGCCAGCCACGTAGTTTTCAAACGGGCCCGCATCAAACAGCGACTGGCCCACTGCAATGTCGAATACCGACAGGAACTTGTTGACGTTGCCTCGCGGGGCACTGGCGATCCGCTTGCCGTCAGGACTAAATTCCAGGCCCATCGTGTATGACGCATGGCGCATGGACTTCGTTCTTTCTCCTGTTTTGGCATTGTGGAGCACGATATCGAACATGCCACCTGTCGCGATCAAGTCTCCCAACGGACTGAATGCCAGTCCCTCGCCGAAGTTAAATCTCTCCCCGACCGCCGCGATCTTCTTGGGATTCGAATCAACAATTGACCAGAGTTCCAGCGCCGATTTGCTCTCGGCAACAAACGAAGATCCATCCGGCGCGACCGCCAATTCTCGCACAGGCCACTCTTCGCCTGTCGATGCCGTGTGGAGGATCTTCCAGGACTTGGTGTCCCATACCACCACTTCACCCTTTTCATGTCCCGAGACGAACGTCTTACCGTCCCGACTGAAGCATCCCGACCAGATCGCCCCGCCAGCTTCATGCATTACGGTCGCGGGCTGGGCCTCAGGAGTACTGAGGTCGTAGACTCGAATCCCCCCATCGCGGCAGATGTATGCCACCTGTCGATCGACCTCATTCAGGACAGCGTACCGCGAATCCACTTTCGGCTTTTCGATCGTGCGAATCAGGTCAGGTGCAGCCTTATTTGCAGTCGGGGCCTTAGCCCGAGCGAGCAGATAGTCATATTCGAAACTTCGCAAAGTCCGGTCGGTGGCCTCCAGTTGCTGACGAGCTTCAGCTTCTCTGCCTGCATCCAGGTCCGACTGCGCTTTCGAAATGACGCGAGCGTACTCCCGGGTCGCTTCCTCCGACTTCGGATCCTGCGCGTAGGCCGCGGCGACGCCGAAGAGGAAGGCAAGCCACACTGTTTGCAGGAGTCGATCCGTCACAGTTGGATGACCCGAACACAACCGCCGCGAGAAAGAGCTCCGATTCATCGTTAATACCCTTGGGAGTAAGTCCACCACAACTCACTCGGTATCGCTTACCGAAATTGCGTTCGCTTCAAACAACTCGCAGGACCGACTCACAGCCCCTTTCGCCACGGCCTGCTATAGGCCGCTAGGCCAGCCTGCATTGCGTTTTCAGGAGCCACCAGAACACTGTTCCGGAAAGAACGACGGGCGGAACCATCAGCCCGAAGGTGAGAGCGACAAACATCGGGAATGACTGAATTGAACCACCAATGGCCAAGATGACATAGGCCGACGCGGCAAGGCACAAGAACGACCAAAGCACTCCCCAGGCAAATGCGGCCCCGTGAATCGTCCAGGCATTCAATTGATCGATGCGACGGAGAAAGAAGGCGATCGGCATCCCGATCACACCGGCGACGACATAGCTGGCAACAAATGCCGCTACGATCCAGCCCGCTGACAAGGGAATACCGAACGCCTGAGTCAGAACAGCAAATGTCAGCGGAGTGGCCGCAGGTGCGAAAGTATACGCTCGCCACATGTCGCGGGACGTTGGAACCGGGGTGATATTCGGCATCATCCAGTCTCCATTTGAAAATGTGCCCGCCAGTTGTCAGTGAATCTTAGTTGATTTCAAGACGACACGCGGAGTAACCGAGCAATGAGATGATTACGACGAGAGACGCGAGCCACCTCGGCAGATCCGACTCAGATTCACCTGCTCGCGATAGGCCGCATCGACAAACATCGTAACGCGAGTTCCAGGCCAGAAAAAGATCGATTCGACTCAGGCAGAATCTGACGTCGGACTCCACTGCCGTTTGTTCGACAGATCGTTTATTGAAGAAGGATGATCATGAACCACGAAGAGCTCGAAGAACACGAAGTTTTTTGATTCTTACCTTCGTGGCCTTCGTGTTCTTCGTGTTAAAACTTCCTCAATTCGCATCTGCGTTTCAACTCAAGCCTCAAATCACCAGAACTGTGCGAAAAGTACGTAAGCGATTGTGATGGCAACCACACTCACGATCAGCCAGAACGGAATTGAACGTGAGTCTTGCGAGTGCATGCTGGTCGAGGGTGAGAATTGCCAGGCCTCACCGTTGAAGTTGATTCCGCAAAACTCACATCTGGTGTCACACATGTCGATGAGCTTGTTACACCTCGCACATCGCACCCGAGTGTCACTCGCGGCACGTTCACGATTGGCCGTGAAGCTAATGCTGACAGGTTCGTCCTCTTCGTCCATGTGATGTCCATCATACAAATGAAAGCGATACGGTCAGTCCGTACGTTCTCGGATTTTCTCTGTGTTCCTCTGTGGCCTCTGTGGTGAACAGATCATCACGATGAAGATATTCACCACGGAGGCCACAGGGAAGCACGGAGGAAGAAATGAAGGATGGGACTCAGCAGAGATGAATCCGGCGAGAACGACACTTCCACGAGAATTTTCGACATTTTTGAAATTGCCGATTGACTTCACGCACCGACACAGCTACCGTACTAGCGCGATAGCACAGGAGTCTTTTCATGTTCTTCCAGATCGATCCCGACAGCGGCGTGGCCATCTATGATCAGATTGCCAGGCAGGTCAAATACGCGATCGCCAGGAATACGCTCCGGGCGGGGGAACTCGTCCCTTCCGTACGTGAACTGGCCATCAAACTCGCGGTGAATCCGAATACGGTGGCTCGAGCCTATCGTGATTTGCAGAACGATCGAGTGCTCGAGGCTCTGCGAGGTGAAGGGCTGCGAGTTTCTCAAGAGGCGGCAGCACATTGCCGTCGAGCTCGCCAGGCCAATATGGAAGAGCGAGTTCAGCGTGTCGTCATCGAAGCTCTGCAAAGCGGATTTGCAAAAGACGACTTCCTCAAAATCGTGGAATCGGCCTGGCAGAGCCTGGCTCGTTCCAAAATCATCGAAAAACAAAGCATTCCGGAGACGCCATGAGTTCGACTTTCGAAATGCACAGAGTTACCAAATTCTTCGGCGATCATGTCGCTTTGCACGGGCTGACACTCCACGGACATCCGGGACAGGTGATTGCTCTGCTCGGAGAAAATGGGGCCGGCAAGACGACCGCCATCAAGATCCTGCTGGGATTGATTCCGCAGGACGCAGGGACTTCCCGTGTTCTCGGAATGGACAGCCAGGAGCATGGGGGCGAGATCCGGCGACGCGTCGGCTATATGCCTGATCGGCCTGCCCTCTACGAATGGATGACCGTGGACGAAATCGGCTGGTTTGCGGCAGGATTTCATCCGATCGGCTATCGCGATCGATTTCAGAACCTGATCCGGCGTTTCCGGTTGCCCGTAGATCGGCCGATCAAGTCACTCTCGAAAGGGATGCAGGGAAAAGTTTCGTTGTCACTGGCGATGGCCCATGAGCCTGAACTGCTGGTCCTGGACGAGCCAACATCAGGACTCGATCCACTGGTGCGTCGCGAATTCCTGGAAAGCATGGTCGATGTCGCAGCTCACGGGCGGACGGTTCTGCTGTCGAGTCATCAGATCTCGGAAGTAGAACGAGTTGCCGACACGATCGCGATTATCCGCCAAGGGCGACTGGTGCTGTGTGAACCCCTGGAAACGCTCAAGGATCGCGTTCATGAGGTGATTGTTTCCATGAATGGTATCGAGACTGCGCCACCCGTCTTTTCGCAACCGACGCTATTGATCGGATCGCAGCGCGACGATCGGATCTGGCGATTACTGGTGCGAGATATCGATGACTCGGCGTTGCAGATGCTGAACGATGATCCGAATCACTGCGATGTCACACTACGGCGGCCATCACTGGAAGAGATTTACGTCGCCTGCATGACATCCGAATTTGCGAGTCTGGAACCGTTAACGGTCAAATCGCCGATCGATGACCTGAGTCGTCCGAAGGCTTACCACTTCTTTTAGGTTTCGTTATTCGGTGTCGCGTTGAATGCGTTGCAGGGTGAAGGCAGCCAATCGCGAGTTTGTTGTTGAAGGTGGTTATCATGTTCAGAACTGCCATCGGTCGTCTCTTGTGGAAGGAATATCGCGTCCAGCGGGCGCTATGGTTCCTGCTGCTGGGGATCCTGCTGCTCCTGCAAGTCCTTTTGCGACTGGCGTATTTCAACTCAACGGAATCGATCACCCACGCAGTCTCAATTGACGAACAATGGGCGACCAGGACCATGTGGCTGCTGGTCTTTGTCATGCAAGTGATTTTCATCGTCGCCTCGGTCGCAATCAGCTTTGCCGGGGAACGCGAAGAGCGGACGTGCGATTTTCTGGTTCACCACGCTCCATCGCCGTGGGCGATTCTGTCGGCAAAGATCGGAATCTGTTTCGCCGGAAGCGCAGGTCTGTATGTGTGCGGTGCGTTTATGGCCCTGATACTGGGACGATCTCACTCGATCGAGAGTAATCTCACCTATCAGCTCGTATTTTTTCACAATTCGATGGCGGTTGATTTCACACTGCGGCTGACGATCCTGCTGGTGCTGCTTGCGTGGTGTGTATTCGGATCTCTTTTGAGCCAGCGAGTCATCACGTCAATTCCGACCATGGCCGTTGGATGGATTGCGACAGGGTGGCTGCCAATGGTCGCGGCACTGACTCTGATGAATCTGATTCCCGGTCAGATTGAAATGCGATTCGAACGCACCATCATGATCATCGTATTCGCCCTGGGGGCTATCGCGATGATCGGATTCGACGCCTGGTTGGGTTACCGCTGGGCAGAGGGAAGATTCGTTGACCTGCGGTTTCTCACTGAATACGGCGATTTCTGGTCAACGACATGGCTTGGAATTCGGAATCGCTCTTCCCGTCCCAGTCGCATTCCGTCCAGTACTGAACCAGAAGAAAGTGAGCGTCGTGCATGGCTTCGCCTGGTTTGGCAGGAACGGAATCGCAATGTGATTCCACGGTGGATGGTGATCTCGATCGTCGCATTCGTACTGCTATCAAGCGACGCCGATTACGTCGTACGCGAGAATTATGGCATCCCATTGCTTCAGGATTTTGTGGTCTGCCTGATAGGACTGGTCATGGGCATCCTTTCGTTTCGTAATGAAGGCGAAGGACAGCCAGTTCGGTTTATGGCCAATCACGGCTCTTCACCCAAAATGATCTGGAACGCCAGACAGTCGGTATGGCTGTTTCGTGCGATTGTGACACCAGCAGTCCTCCTGGCAATTATGGCAATCCGTGATCAACGATTTCTGTCTTATCCGCATGCCCTGATTGAGCGTCACTTCTGGCTGGTTCTAATGAGTTACGGAAGTGGACAACTAGCCGCGATGCTTCTACACCGTGCAATGCTGGCCGCAATTACGGGTGGAATGCTCGCCGCCGTTCTGTTTTTGTGGTTTGAGTTGATGCGCAGTCTGCACATTCCGCAATTTTGGTCGGCCGGAGTTCCCATAGTGGCGTTGATCGTCGCAACTCGGATGCATGCCCGGTCGTGGCTGCTGGACTATTCGACCAGGGATCACAAACTCCGACTTGCATCGGTACTGATGGGGCTTCCATTCCTGGCGTTTGCAATAGTGGCCATCTATCGCGTGTACGAGGTCGACAGGATCAACCCTGCACAGCTTTCACGAAAGGTCTTCGAATCAGCCCGTCGCTTGCCGTTCATGTTCGATACCAGCAACCTGTCTGTCGATACAACAACGTCGGCCATGTCAACCGTTCGAAAGCGATTGCAGGATATCGCCGCACGACCGACGACGTCAGTTGCAGTGCCCGGTACTGCGAATCTCACACTGAGTGTGGACGATCGAACCATCGCCGACGAACTGGCAGTCGCTTTTGCATCGGATGCCTTCGCTATTCATTTTGAATCAAGATCAGAGTCTTCAGGACGGTTCGAGCTTTTTCCAGCCGTAAGCTTTAGTCGACTCAGTGATCGGATGCTCGCACGAGCGCGCGACCACATGGCGTTGAACGAGCCCACGGCAGCATTCAGGATGTGCCTGACTCATTTGAACGCATGCCGGACGATGGCCCGAGGCCCATTCAATTCGTGCTGGAAACCGGCCGCCGTTGAGGAACGCCGTGCCCTCGAACTGCTGGTCGAGTGGGCGAACCGCGCCGACGTCCCGTTTGCCGACATCCACGGCGCGATCAAGGAACTTGAGGAACGGCAGAACCGTTTCCCTGCGCCAGGTGCTGCGATCGTAGATGAACTCACGCTGGCAAAGCGAAATTCCATTGTTGAGAGATATATTGCTCACCATGGGTCGATTCTTGGCTGGCAACGGATCTGGATGCAACTTCCCTGGGAAGCGGCACGGCGCAATCGTTTGTGGGAAATTGAAGCGGAACTGCATCGCGCCCATCTCGCCTGCCTCTTCGCTCAACTGAGTTTTGATCAGAGACGGAGTCTTGAGGCAGATTTGATTCCCGTTGGGGGAAACTATCTGGAGTCGATGTCTGAGCTGCAGTCGACAACGTGGGGAGCCGAAATCGCGCTGACAGGTGATCGATCCGAATTTGTTCGTGATCGATTCACTGCGATGCGTGCGGCGATGACTCGTTTGGGGATCATTGCCTATCGTAAGCAATATGGATCGATGCCAGCCGATCTGGATTCACTGTTCGGAATCGTACTTCAGCGGAATTTTCAGGACCCTTGGTCAAACGGCCGTTTCGACTACCGGACAAATTGCCTTGTGTCGCAAGGCGACAGCCCGAGAGCCACGGACATACAAACGCAGGAATCCGTTTCACGACAACCGGTTACACCCTCACGGTTCGTTTTTCCGATTCCCTCCATAGCAGTTGATCGGGATTAACGACTCTGACTTTTCTGTCAGATGTCCCTGTCACCCCGGATTCTGAAAATAAATGAATTTCGTTCACATTTCGCGTGCGTTTTGGTTTGTCGAACGTCTTTCCACGGGATGTTTTTCGAGCATCACTTCAGTTCAGGATTTGCATTTGACCATCACACATTTAGGGCTGGTTTACCGGATCGAACCGGACGCTAGCGCGTGCCGGCGGATGGGCTGATTTTGAAAACATGTCGTTAAGGAAAGTTTGTTTGGAAACACCTCGATTTCGAGTCGGACCAGCCGCTGGGCGCTAGCCCACGGTTCGGACCGTTGCCAACGGTATCGACGTTAGTTCGCAGTTCGAACCCCAGGACCGTTCGAACTGTGCGAGAAAATCGAACCGGACGCTAGCGCGTACCGGCTGATGGGGTGATTGTGAAAACATGTCGTTAAGGAATGTTTGTTTGGAAACACATCGATTTCGAGTCAGACCATCAGCCGCTGGGCGCTAGCCCACGGTTCAAATCGTTGCCAGCGGTATTGACGTTGGTTCGCAGTTCGAACCCAGGACCGTTCGAACTGTGCCGCACAGATCGAACCGGACGCTAGCGCGTGCCGGATGATGGAGTGAACCCGCAAAATACGTTTCAGATTGGCACTCAAGATTTTCACCAAAGTTTGCTCGGGGTAATCACATCCCATGACTGAAATACTCCAAACCACGATCGACGAGATTCCTCAACGTTTTAACGACGTTGCCAGGATGGATCGGGATCCGGTTTCCGCCGTCAAGAAAGTTTCCATGTCCGCCGCGACGCTTGCTGATCAATATCAACAATCCTTGCCTAAGCTCGATCCCAAACATCCAGAGTATGTCGTCGGGGTCGTTGAGCATCTCTTGCGGTTTGCTCAAGCGGGCGGTGCCAGCGATATTCATTTCACTCCTGCAGACAGCGGTCTGGAAATCGATTGTCGGATCGACGGGGTACTCGTTCCGATGGCCGTGTATCCACGCCAGATCGCTCCCAATATCGTCGCCCGGTTAAAAGTTCTGGCAGAGCTTTTGACGTATAAAACGGACATCCCGCAGGAAGGACGTATCCAGACCTCGATCTCTACGGCATCGGCGAATTGTAATGGCCAGGCACCCAAGTCGGATCCGTGGGAGATGCGAGTCAGCACGTTTCCTACGTTGTTTGGTGAAAAAGCAGTTGTCCGGATTTTCGCAGGATCGAGTCGTTTCCAGTTTCCATCGGATCTGGGATTACCTGTCGATATTGGCGATAGCCTTTCACAAGCTCTGCAGGAAACCGCGGGTGCTCTTCTGATCACGGGACCTGCGGGGAGTGGCAAAACCACGACTGCTTATGCCTGCCTGCGTGAGATTCAGCGTCAACACGGGCGCGGCAAGAGTCTCGTCACGTTGGAAGACCCGATTGAAACAGTGTTGCCGGCCGTCGCGCAATCGCAGGTGAAACGAAACGTTGGATTCGACTATGCCGTTGGATTGAGATCCTTAATGCGACAGGATCCCGATGTGATCCTGGTCGGAGAGATTCGTGATCGAGAAACCGCCGAGACAGTCTTTCAGGCCTGCCTCACCGGCCATCTGGTGATTTCGACTTTTCATGCAGGAAGCTCCTGCGAAGCCATCAGCCGACTCAATGACATGGGGATCGAACCCTATTTGTTGCGAACCGGTTTGCGCAGCGTGCTGAGTCTACGGCTGATTCGACAGTTGTGCGAGTGCGCTGCCTGGTCAGACGAACCTGCTGACCTGCTTGGATTTGATTTGTCGCGAGTCCGAATTCCAGTAGGTTGCCCCCGCTGTACCGGAACAGGCTATCACGGGCGAACCCTGGTCGCGGAATTCCTGCGTCCCGATCAAAAAGAGATCGGGCGAGCAATACTGTCTCAATTCAGTGCCGACGATCTTCAGCGCACGGCAATGGTGACCGGTTTCAACACACTGGGACAACGAGCTCGATCACTCGTCGAATCGGGTGTGACCAGTCCCGCAGAGGTTCGCCGAGTTCTCGGCTTTCGCCACGATCGTGATGTTTCGGCGACGGCGATTGTTGATCAAGGGAGAGGACAATGAGTTCGAGAAGCTCACCGAAGATAAACGACCTGATTGAAATCAACCACGAAATTGCCGCATTGATCCGCGCAAACGTTCCACTGGAACTGGGTCTCCGCAGCATTGCCGGAGGCGCACAAACCAGTTTCGACGTACTGGCAGAACGGTTAGCAGATCACATTTCGGGTGGTCGAACGCTGGCTGAAGCGTTTGCTCACGAGACACATTCGATTTCCCCAGTTTATGCGGCAGTTGTCGAAGCGGGAACACAGACAAACCGATTACCCGAAGCACTGGATTCTGTCGCGAATTCGGCAAAAGTCGTTCAAGAGATTCGACAACGAGTCGGCCTGGCGATGATCTATCCGCTGGCCTGCCTGATCGTAGCAATTCCGCTGGCGGCGGGCGTAATCTCCATCCTTGCGCCAATCATTAAGTCAACTCTTGAAGACATTCGGACACCAGCCGATTCGACGATAGAAGCCCTGTACAAACTCTACCAGACCCGGACAATCTGGAGTGTGCAGATCCCCTTAGCGCTGGTGTGTCTGATTACTGCCTTATACGCCTTCCGTTCGGGTCCGACTCGCTCCCTATGGCTTGCCATCACAGGTTTGAACTGGCTGCCTGGATTTCGAAGACTGCAGTTCTCGTTACGGCGGAGCCAGTTCCTGGAACTGCTGGCATTGCAGACGGAATTTGGCATTCCACTGGAGCAGGCTTTTCCGCGAGCGGCGAGTGTCACGGAAAATACAAAACTGAAAAACGACGCGGATCAAATCGCGACAACTTTGAAATCAGGACGGTCACTGCGCGAGGCATTCGCGGAAACAACATCGATTCCGCCGTCATGGAAATGGGTACTTCTCAGCAGCCAGGAGACGGGTCAGTTGCCTGTATCTATCAGGCAACTGTCAGAGTCATGCCGATTACAGGCATTGCAGCAGTCTGCATGGTTCAACATGGCTGTTCCGACGGCATTAGCATTGACATGCAGCGCGGTAATAGTACTGGCATATATGCTCATGGTCCTTCTTCCTATCATCTCAATCTGGAAAGGACTGGACCAGCCATGAATGAATCACTGACAGCAGACGAGAGCGAAGCCGTCCTGATCGCGTTGTCGCAACGGATTTCTGCCAATCTGCCCCTGAATACGGCTCTGGCTGCACTTGCCGATGAATCCACGTCACCACGGGCTCAACGTGTGCTCCTAGACCTGAATCACCAATTGGAATCAGGCAACTCACCCGACTTGATAATTGGCAGACTTCAGGAACGACTTCCCATAGCGACAAGTAGCCTCTTGCAGGATGGGCTACAGATGGGGCGAATGGATCTATTGATGCAGTCAATGGTCCGACAGAAGCAGTGGGACCGCGACTTTCGACATCGAATCCTGATCGGCCTCGCCTATCCGACAGTGATACTCGATTTTTTTGGACTGTGGCTACTGGCACTGCTTGTGGGAATCGTTCCTCAGTTCAAATCGAGCTTTGAATCGTTTGGCATATCACTCCCAGGTATTACAAGACTGCTGATCGTTCTTTCTGATGTGGTCTGCGGTCATGGCCACTGGGTGATTCCATTGATTCTGGTGACAGTTGTTGCGGGCTGGCATTGGCTGGTATTTGGCAGGATACCACGAAAAAGTCGTCGCTCATTATTCGTGCTGCCGATCATCGGGCCATTATTGAGTCTGCGGGAATTCAGTGAATTCTGCGAAACGCTGGCAATTCTCGTCGAGGGACAACTGCCGCTCCCCAAAGCATTGCGGTTTGCGTCGACGGGGTTGTTCGATCCAGGATTGAAAACAACGTACCAGCATCTTGCCACACTCCTTGAACATGGCGACTCCATCGAATCTGCCGCCAACCGCCTGGAACTGCCTCACTCGATTTCTCTCGTCTTACGTCAAAGTCCCGATGAAATGGCGCGTAACTTACGAGCTCTTTCCAGCGTCTATGCGACGAAAGGAGACTTCGCGATCCGATCCGTAATCATCGCGATTGATGTCTCGGTGATGCTGGCCATCTCGCTCATCATGGTGATGACAATCGGCGGACTTTTTATGCCGTTAATCTACCTCGTCAATGGTTTATCCTGAACATTTCTCGCAGTGAACAAATCATGTTTTACGAAGAATCCGTACCGTTGGCGCTTTTGGGATTCGTCTTGGTGATTGCCTTGACTGCGCTCGGATTGGGTTTGCAACTGCAATCGGAGCTATCACTCAATCAACGAGCAGTGCGAGGCCTGAAAGCGGTGAGTCTGCTCTGCTTTGTACTGGTTGCCTTGATCTGCCTGGCAATTGGGCACGTCCTGGGATTCCTGCTGGGGATGTTCATCCTGGGCCGCTGGGGTCATTTTCAGTTAGCGCAACGATGGGCCAGGCAGCGTGCTGGCGAACTGGAACTCATATGGTTGTTGGCCCTCGCGGGTAACTCCGAACGATCACTGGTCGAAGAAGTGCAAATGTACGCTGGAGGAGCGATTGGCCTTCGCAAAAAGCGGTTGCTGGCATTCGCAGCGGATCTCCAGAGTGGTGTGCCGCTGCAGAATTGTCTGCCGTTCGAATTGTTTTCAAGATCAACGGCGTTACAGATTCGGTCCGCGTTGAACAGCAGCTCGTTTGTCGAATCATTGACTCGCGTGGCAATCTCGCAGGGTAAATCACTTTCCGACGGTCAGCAGGATCTTGGATATTCGATTCTTGCGTATCCGGGTCTGCTGATGACGGTGCTGATCGGCATCTGTAGTTTTCAGATGTACTACATCATCCCCAAGTTCAAACATATCTTCGATGATTTTGGCACTGAACTGCCCGACGTTACGATGGCCACGATCCGATTCTCTGACTTCTGCGTCTATTACTGGTATTTGATCATCCTGCCGATAATTGCCGTTTTGGCACTGATCATTCGTAATCTGACCAAAAATCAACATGACAGTGAAGCATCGATTTTGATGGAAATCCTTGGTCAGTTCTTTGTTCGGATGCACGCACCCGAAATCCTGCGAACGCTCAGTACGACGATTTCCTCAGGACAAACGGTGACAGACGGAGTCAAAGTTTTTGATCATCAACCCGGCGCACCGATGATCCAGTCAACAATGTCTGCCATTTCAAGCGGAGTGCAGCACGGACAGTCTGTCTGGAATGAGTTGCACGTTCATGGCGTGCTGCAAAGCAGCGAGTTGAAGCTGATTGAGGCGGCAGGCCGGGCAGACAATCTTCCCTGGGTTCTGGAAACGCTCGCAGACAATCTGGAACGGCGATGGAAGTTTCGATTCAACTTCGCAGGTGCCATCCTGCATCCCGTCCTGATTCTTCTCGTCAGCGTGCCAATTGGCATTTTTGTCATTGCCATGTTCATGCCCATCATCAAATTGCTGAACGATCTCTCATAAGTCACACATGCGAACTCCAGAGACGAGCAGATAAGAACAACTTCGCGTTGAGAACTTCAAATGTACCGTAAACAACAACCTCGACTTCGCGCCCTATCGGCCCCCTTTGTGCGACCGAGCCATCGGGTGAATCCACCGCCTGCAAATCAACGCCGTGGAATTACGTTGATAGAAATGGTTGCCACGTTCGTATTGATTGGATCTGCGATTTCGCTGGCAGCACCACTTCTTGTCAGCGTGTCCCGACAACGTCTGGCAATCGAACAGCGTCAGTTCGCGATCCAGCATGCCGGGAATATTCTTGAAAGCTATTCGGCACTCCCCTGGGAAAAGTTGCCGGTGGGAACACTCCCTCTGGCAGACGCTCCCGCAGACGTGCAGACGATTTTGCCAGACCTCAAGCAGACTCTCGAAATCACAGAACATGCGGATAAGCCGACCTCGCGTCGCTTGAGCGTCTCGATCAGTTGGCGAGGGCCATCGGCCATGGTGGCCAAACCGGTACAAATGTCCGCATGGGTTTTTCAAGCGGAGGAGAAATGAGAACTGCAACAGTAACTCGATCTCCCGTATGGAATGCTCCTCGGATGCCAGGACGCCCGCAGTCGACACGACGAGGGTTCAGCCTGATTCACATGCTGGTCGTGATCGGAATGCTGTCGATCTTGATGACGATGTCAGGTGTCATCATTCAATCCTTGTTGAGAACCGAGGAATCGGTTTCCCGACAGGCGACTCTGGAGATGACCATCCTCGATTTGTCACGGCGTTTTCGCGACGACGTTCATGACGCGCAGTCGATTGCACCGAGGGACGACAATTCCATGCCATTAGAACTGTCAGGCCTTCATTCGAACCGCGTCATCTATCGCGTGAAGGACGAGATCGTGATTCGCGAGTCATTTCATGCGGATCAAGCGACAGGTAGCGAGGTCTTTCGTATGCCGGATTGCGACGTTCAGTTCCGAAGCCAGTCCGGCGATGACGGCACCAATTTGCTCGCCATGGATGTCGTTCGAACGGGACTGACAATAACGCCACATCGGAAATCAACTGGGAGTAAGCGAACACTGAGCATCGTTGCTGAACTGGGACGAAATCGGCGAATTGCCGGGCAGTCGACGAAGATCACGCCCAAAGCTGCTGCAAATGAAATTCCTGGTCCCATTCTGGTGTCAGACAGGCTTCCAGGTCGGGAGGAGCAACCATGAAAAGAATGCGATCCCTGAACAATCGAACGGGCTTGAGATCATCCGATCGAAAGCATCGTCGAGGAACGGTCATCATCGTTGCGATGGTGATCCTGCTGATACTGATGGCGATCAGTTCAACGCTGATCGGTTCGGTCATTCAGACACGAACACAGTTCATCCGTGAGGAACACTACCTGCAAACCTCGTTACTGGTCGAGGCAGGGTTACGACGCGGGGTTTTGCTGCGTCAGATGGATGGCACATACCAGGGGGAAACTTGGCAGATCATTGCTGACCACGCCGCAGGACTCGATCCCGGGCAAGTCGTCATCATCGTCTCCGAATCGAAAGAAAAAAACGGCGAACTGGTTGTTTCGGCCACTGCGGAATACCCGGTGGGAACACCGAATCCGATACGAATTACTCGCGACCTTCCAATTTCACTCCAGACGTCACCTTGAGTGACTCTTCAGTTCAAGCGGGACGCTGTTGCGTTCCGCCTTGTGAATCAAATTCGAAAACAGCTTGTCACAATTGCCTCCGAACACTCAAAAGGAACTCGTCCATGTCTCACCAACGAACACCCTCATCTCGGCGCCGCGGATTCACTCTGATTGAACTGCTGGTTGTGATCGCAATCATTGCGGTCTTGATCGCCTTGTTGCTGCCCGCAGTCCAGCAGGCACGTGAGGCAGCTCGCCGAACGCAATGCAAGAACAATCTTTCTCAAATCGGCCTGGCACTTCATAACTATCTGATGTCATACCAGACATTGCCTCCGGGAACACAAAATCCATCAGGTCCGATTACTTCGGTCGAAGGTGGCGGTTATCACATGGGTTGGATCACACAGATCCTGCCGTATCTGGATCAAACGGCAGCCTCAGACAAGATCGACTTCAAGCAGTCCGTCTACGCCGAACCCAATCGTCGCGTCCGGATTCACTATATTCCTCCACTACTGTGTCCTTCAGACTGGGCTCCGACGCGAGGAGACAAGGAAGTGACCCTGACAAATTTCTGCGGTGTTCACAACGACTACGAAACACCGATCGACGTCAATCAAAATGGTGTCCTGTTCCTGAACAGTTCTGTGCGGACGATGCAGATTCGAGATGGTCTCTCGAATACTCTGTTCGTCGTGGAGACGCGACTTGGGGCACAGTCAAAATCGGAACTCGGATGGATGTCCGGCACATCGGCGACACTCCGTAATCCAGTCATCTGGACGAATCAATCAACCCCCGATGCAACTCCGATCTATCAGAGCCATGAGGCTCCCGAAAGACTCGGTGCGAATAACTCAAACGATATGACTCGCCCACCACAATTCGTCGGTGGTTTCAGCAGTTGGCATACAGGTGGATATCATGCAAATATCGGTGACGGTTCTGTTCGATTCATCTCTGGCAACATTAACCCAACGTTGTTGCGCAACCTTTGCCACAAGTCAGATGGCGAACTGATTGAGGAATTTTAGTAAGGGTCGCACTTCTGTGTTGCGTCGGAACATGGAGTATGATGCCCCCGGGTTGCTAGCGGTCCGTTCAGTAGTCACTCGCGATACGTATCATGGCAGTCTGCCCCGGATTGTAGTTGCCAATGCCCGAGGCGTATTCGACGGCGCGGCCAAAGATCCAGCCAAATTCCAGTCGGCTGACATGGCGATTTTTGCCCCGACTTTCGTATCCGACGAAGACTCGATAGTCACGCAATGTTGCGATGTCCTGAACGGCACCTGTACGCAGGATTGTGAACGAGTTTCCTCCGAGTTCCCCTGAGACAAAGCCCCAATGACGTCCCTCATCCGCCTGGCTCAGACGCCAGGCGGCCTTCGGGCGAGGAAACACGAGATTGTAATCGGCGCTGCCATCCAGCGGACGATAGATGACTCCAGCGACGGGTAACAGTTGGATATCTTCGCGGTCCAGATCCGTCAGGCCGGCTACGAGTTTCCATTCGTCATCGAGGCGAAACGTGTTCACGGCCTGCCAGGGAAGACGAAACAACTGATAGCTCTTGTTGGCAAAGTCCGTATTCCAACTCGGACAAACGACGACATCAAACGACCAGTCGTTTCCGACCTTGATCCCCGCACCGACTTCAACAAACAGGCTGAACAGATAGGGTGGCAAGTCCGTCGAATCAGGGCCGTTGAGCCAGCGGAATTCGTGACCACCCGTGATACGAAATGATCCGCGATCTGCCGCCGAAAAGTCGACAACAGCCAGATCGCGACCCATCCATTCGAGCATTCCCAGTTGGTTCCCCGTTCCGGCGATCCAGCCAAAACTCGAGCGACTATCCGCCAGCTTGATGTCAGAAGAACTGGATTTCTGTTCCGTATCCTTGGCAGCAGCGTCCAGCGGCACCGCATCCCCAGCTGGAGGTTTGATCATGAACTCTTCTGCGGCGGGTGGGGGTGGATCGAGCGAAGGGAGCAGATCTTCGCCGTGTATTTCGGGTTCAGTGTGTGTGCCTCGACCAATGTAGGCAAACCCAGAATCGTCGCTCACCAGTCGGATTCGCAGTTCGAATGGTTTCGCGGTCTTCAGTGCCGGTCGCCGAGTCGAACGTGAAATAGAATGTTGCTCAATGGTCTGGCGGCTCCAATTGCCGCGATTCAACGGCCGATATCGTGTCGTAAAATCTTCTTCACCCCACGCCAGGGTGTCTAAGAAGATCAACACGACTATGCAGTAAGAGATTCGCATCGAGGATCAACTCACGAATCATTTGTTAGCAGCCCATGGCAAACGGGGCTGCGGTTCCGGGAAAAAACCAACATGAACCGAGTTGCCCGATATCACTTCAGACAAATACCGTCAATTGCGACCAACTCCACGGCTTTTTCGGCTGACATGAACAGCGGATGTCACAACCGATTTAGCGGTTGGAACTTGGGAGTGGCTCCGGGTCAGGGAGTTCGTCTGTAGAGAACAGCGGTCGAGGTAGTGCATCGTCGACGGTTCCGGCAGCAATTGCGGGTTGATCCACGCTGGCAGAAGAATTCGTTGAGTGATGATCGAGTTTGAGATCGTCTTCAGGAACAGTTTTTTCGGAAACGAAGTAAGGCTCTGATTCAGCGTCATCAATCCCATTTCGTGATGGGTAAGCGGTTGGCGAGGGACCGACAGGACTCAACGCAAAGTCCACCGAAACCGCTGCTGCGACAAAATCAGGAAGTTTGCCGGTTGTTACGTAATAGCTGAGCCCGACATTCAAACGAGCGGATGAAGTCATCCAATATGAAACACCTACCTCGGGAACAATTGCAGCAACGCCAGTCGGGTAGTAACCCCAGGCGGGGCTGTTTCTTCGGTGACCGTTGCTGTCGTAATAGTAACGATTGTATCTGCTCTGTTTTGAGAATCCGCTGACCTCAACCATACCTGACAGGCCAAGATATGGAGCCAACCTTGTTGACGGATGCAGACGTAAACCGACTTCGCCCCCTCCCATTCCTTGCCCATCACCGACCATTCCGATCAATCCGTAACGAACGGTGGACCACGGCGTCGGCATCTGAAATCTTCCGACGTCGATTCCACCGACGGACGCACCGCTCAGCGACCCCAGTCCTCCCCAATACGTTCCATCCGTTTCCTCTTGAAAGCCTGGATCGAAAAGATGTTGCCAGATTTTCGATGGTGGTTGAAAAACCGGTGCCCGATCAAGCTGGATGTTTGATTCAACGCTGGACGCGCGAAAAGTCGTTGACGGTTCCTGAGCTTGCGACAGCCCAGCCGCTACGTGCACGAGTAACGGACCGATAAGGAGGCAACATCGGTATGTTGGATGACCATTTTTCACACTGAGCATCCTCGTCACGACTGACTCGTTGAGCTATGATTTGCATCGTCGCAAGACATCGTGTCGTAGAACAGGAAATTGCCAGTTCACGTTCTTTTCAGCATCCCTACTGCGATATCTGTGACAATTTGTGCGGTAACAAACCCTCCTGAGTCAGAAGCAATACAAGATGCTCAAGCATTTCACGCGATTCACATTAACAGCAATTCTTCTCGTTCTCCCGTCAGTCTGTAACGCTCAGTTGAGAACCGACAAACGTCTGCAGGAAAAGGTGTCCATCGACGTTAAGGAGAAGCCGACGGAAGATTTCCTGCGCGAACTCGGTGAAAAGTACAAGGTCCCAGTCGATCTTGATCCGAAGATCGCGGACGTCGCCCCAGGACCGATAACTTTGACGGCTGACGGCATCACCCTGGCATCAGTAATCCATCTGGCGTGCGAGTCACAGGATCTCATCGCAACGATGGAAAAGGGACGGGTGCTTGTCATGTCAAAGGATGCTGACAGAGAAAAGATGATCGTCCGCGATTATTCACTGGCGCAGCTTGGCGCGGGGATCGATCTCCAAGTCTTGTCGGTTGCCCTGACCGAAATGACTTCTGGTCCCTGGAAAGATGTTGAAGGGGACGGGGGAGAAATTGCTGCTTTCAACCCACAAACCTTTCGAATTCGTCAATCCCGTGCAGTTCACGCAGAATTGCAAACCATCTTTGAACAGATCACCGCTGCAACGGGACGAGCACGTCCGCTGACGGTACAAGACCGCAGTGAGCAGGCACTTCTCAAGAAACTGAACACACCTTCACAGTTTTCCGCAGAAGACACGCCGGTACCCGAACTGCTCGATCAACTTCTTCGCAAAAACGGGATTTCCTACTGGATCGATCCGATCGGTCTCGCTGATGAGGGGATCGATCTCGAGAAACTTACCTACAAGTTCGCGGCATCCAAGAAGCTGACAACGGCGGCACGTCTGGATGCCCTTGTGGCGGAACACCAACTCTCCTGGACCATCGCCGATGAACTGGTCCAGATCACTTCGGCCACGAAGGGGGAAGAGACAATGATCGTACGAATGTACGACGTCCGAAGAGCAAACGTTCCCGCGGCCGCACTCGCCGAACAAATCGTTCGAAACAAAGACCTGGGAAAATGGCTGGTCGTTGATGAGGAAGGTGGAAGCGTCCTGCCACTGGGAACGGGTTTGCTGATTCACCAGAACGCCAAGAGTCACGCCAAGATTGCGAGGCTGCTCAATTGACGTTCGAGGCTCAAGAAACCTATTCGGAGGCGTTACGACTCCTAAAAAAAGTAATGCCGAACTGCGGATTTCGTTTTTCATGGCTTTCGACTTTTCGGGATGCGGATCCATCGAAATCCGGGAATCCCAACCCAAGCTCCTTGCGCGTCATCTGATTCGCTCGCGGCTGGCACCATATCCGGTATCTTTGTTTTTGCAGCAGGAATTCTTGCGATTCAGGTTCCGGATATGCTGCTCCCACCAGGCCAGGTCAACCACGATGGATACGGGCAGGTACTTGCCATCGTTGGTGTAATCATGATAAGTCAATTGATGGTACCCGTCGGCTTCATCGTGTCGCAGGTCACTGCCAGATCATTCAAAAAGGAGGGCTTATGAAAGCAATTCCATTCTGCTCGAGGATGACCTGCATCGTTCTGCTTCTGTCCAGCTTGTGCGCATGCGGTGCAGAGGCAATTGAGTCTGCAGAACCGACGTCACTCACACTTGCCTGGGAATATGCCACTCCTCAGCTTTTCCCACAGGCGCTTGTTATGGATCAGAAGGGACGCGACTCCCTTTACGTCGCCCTTAAGAATGGTGGCCTGGGGATCCTGGATATCAGCAAGTCGGATGTCGCTCCCCAAAGTCTTGCCAGGATCTCAACAAGCGAACTCGGTGGCCTGGACGTCATGCACCTGGTGCAGCAGGACAACCTGCTTTACCTGGCTCTTGGCGACTTCTTCAACGCGAAAGGCTCCCCTGCAGGCCTCGCTGTTGTCAGTGTGTCTGACCCACGCGTCCCGAAAGTTCTGAGCATGTGGAAGTCTGCGGAGACTCTTCAAGGTGCAGCATGCATTCTTGTCAAAGACGACTACGCGTACCTCGGTGGGATGAGACACGGAGTGCTGATCTTTGACATTCGCAACGCAAGGAATATCAAGAAGGTCGCGGAGATCTTGCCTGAGGTTGATTTTCCCCGAAAGAGTCCCAACAAGATCCAGCACCCGAACGCCCGTGGACTGGCAATCAAAGGGCCGCAACTTTACGTCGCGTTTGATGCCGGAGGTCTGCGTGTGATCAACATCGCCAATCCGCTGAAACCGCAAGAGATTGGACGTTACGTGAATCTCGGGATGAAAGAAAAGCAACAAGCTTACAACAATCTGGTGATCGACGGCACGACGGCATTTGTGGCCACAGATTACGCCGGAATGGAGGTGCTCGACATCCGCGATCCCCGCAACATCAAGCCGATCGCCTGGCTGAATCTCTGGAAGGCTGACACGCTGGAAAACCTGTGGTTCAACAGCCCCGGTCATACCAACCAGATCGAATTCGACGCAAAGCGACGACTGGTCTACATGTCCGCTGGAGACAGCGAACTGCTAGTCGTGGATGTATCGGAACGAACTAAGCCAGCCCTTGTCGCCAGGTATGGTCCATCCAAAGACAAACTCGGTGCCTGGGGCCTGACAATGACCAGCAAATACGTCTATCTGGCGTACATCACGGCCAGCGTCCCGTTCCACGGGACGTGGTCTGGTATCAAAGCAATCGAACGCTGACTTGGAATCGATCCCCGACCTCTTCAACAAGGAATCACATCACGAACCTGCAGCACCGAGTTCCGATTCCAGCTCGCTGCTCTCGAACGAGTCTCGTTCGGTTTCTGTATTCGTGGCAGCTACTTTTCGGCTTTGACGAGACGGTCAAAGTCGCGATCACCCAGGCCGAGTGTTTTGGTCCATTCACCGTAGGTTGGATTCGGTAAGATAATCCACCGTTCACCGAAAGAACTCTCCGTCAGATCAATTGTGATCCCGCAACTGAAAGCTACCAATTGATCATCAACAATGAAAACTGCACTCCACTCGGCTCGCCCGAGTGGTAGCAACGACTCTCCGGCTGAGGCAATTCGCGATTACGCAGTAAGCAGCTGTAGGGACACTACATCCGAACTCTCACGAGTTCGGATACGTTCGGACCGAGCGGTCGTGATTGCCACAACGGCAATTAGGAACCACAAGAAGTTTTGCAAATCTGACTCGACTTGGTACAAAGCTCTTGATGCTTTGCGACCACAATGGCCGGGGCGGTACCTGCTCGACACTGCCGATGCACTTCGTAAATCTGTACGAACGACGATAGCAACAAATGTCTCATTTTCGCGACGCTCTCGGAGATCGACCGTGCAATTCCACATCTGCAGAATCATTGTTGCGTGCCTGAGCCTATACCTGGCACCTTCCGTATTAGCAGATGAAGCATCCTTGCAGGATTCGTCAGAACAGCTGGACGACGTGCGGATGATCATCAAGCCGATCATTGAGAGCAACAAAACAGCTCACTTGTTTAACCGTAAGCTCATTGATCTCGCGGATGTACTGAAGACCTCTCGGTGGCGACACTCCTTTCCTCACGTGATTCGGCTGCTGATTGAATCACGTGATCCCCAGGACCGAATTGCCGGATGGCAATTGGCACGTTTCTACGACGGAGCGATGAAATGGCGGGATTCAGATATTGAGAGGGTCATCAACGACGCCTCTGATGAAGTGAAAGTGGAGGCGTTGATAACAATCGTTTCCAAAAAAACGCCCGCCGGAAAAGAGTGCATCGAGCGACTGTTGCGTGACCCGATGGCATCAGATCGAGTCAAGAAAGCATGTGTCCAACGGATTAGTGATCTGCCATCCGAGCAACAGCGAGAACAACTCTGGCTCCTTGCCGCAGAGAATGATGCATTCCGCGAGGAATGCCTGTCATCGTTTTCCTCTGTGAAGTTCTCTCAAGCCGCGACTCGAATTGTCGTCGGTTATCTCGACGACACCGGGGAGATCAGCGTCGCGGTTTCCGACCACTTCAGCGTGCCAACGGAAGTGCGTACGCTTGCGTGCGAAGAGCTTTCCACGGCCACAGTCCACAAGGACTTTGTCCTCGAAGAATTACAAAAGCGATGCGAAAAAGCTCCCCAATTAAGCGATCTGGATTTCTTTATTGCCGCAATCATGGCGATCCACATTTTGAACCCCGAGAGCAACACACCAGTGGATCTGATATCGAAATGGCATGACGCACTGCCGGCAACCTGGCCGGTTCTTCTACAACGATTTGCTGAACCATTTTCAGTTTCGGACAGGCTTGAGGCTCTGGTGATTCTGCACATGCAACGTGATTCTCCTGATGCAAGGTCTTGTGCATGCCAGTGGCTATCATGTCGGCGATCGCGCCGAGCAACCACCGAACTCACGAAACTGCTGTCCGACCCACACGCCGGCGTACGACTCGCAGCGGCAGTTTCTTTGTGCAAAATAGATCCACGGTTTGACCTGAAAAGAACGCGAGAAGAAATCCTACAGCACGTGGTATCGTCATCTGACGAAGTACTGATATCGTTTGATTCGCTGAACGATGCAATTGCTGCATTGGCGTTGGCGGGTCAGTCAGACGTTGAAGCCCTTCGATGGTTGAAACAGAAAAGAAGTCCGAAATTGCAAACCGCATGTCACGAGGCGGCCGAGAATCTGTCGGCCGATCTGAACTTGGGATTAGTGAGATTCATTCCATGGAAAGTTGCAACGGTCATTCAGCCTTGAAGACGGAAGTCTGTTCGAACTCCAAAAGCAGTGTGTTGTTGTCCGCAAACTGAATTGTGAGGCGTCAGGTATGCAGAGTCACAGCATCCGAACTCTTACGAGGTCGGTAACTTTCGTATCGGGCGTTCTGGCGGGATGGATTTTTTTCCTGTTCCTGTCGGTCGACCCTATTCTGGCGGCTGAAGAACTCTCGACTTCGGACTTGTTGAAAGTGATGACGGCAAACGACACACAACTCGATCGGGTGTTGATCCGATATGAGTACGCCGAACTGACAAGATCGCCCTTACCAATGCGATTGCAGATTCGCGAACCTGCACGCCAGAAGCATGACTATGAATATCTTCTGAAGGTCGATCCCTCGATTGACCGATCAAGCCTTCCTGACGCGAAGACTCTTTTTAACTTTGGCTCCGCTCACGCGGAGGAAATCCGGAGCGGAAAGATATCGGACCAGTCAAAGAGTTTGACCGACCAGCAGATGACCTGGCTGCATCTTCTGGTCGAACGAAAGATCTCTGCCTCTCGAAAGCGGAAGCCTGACCCGCCGGCTAATCCGCGAGCGACGGCGGATCTCGCGCCCGGGATTCTTGCGATCGATGGTCGGGACATTGTTGTGATCCACAATCCTGACGGGCCGCTTCCCATAAAATTTTCATCGATCGGAGGTCGAACGACCATGATGACATCGACCTTCAAGGATGGGACGAACACCTCGGTCGAATGGCTGAAGGATTCGCGTCAATTATCTGATCCCATGGATTCCTATCAAGAACTGGCTCTGTGGCGGTTGTTCGCTCTTGGAGTCGGATACGGATCGAGAGTGAAGGAAATCCTGAGTCGTGAATCAGTCGGTGACCAGGTTGCTCTGGAGGTCATGCTTGAGATCTGGCCGGAAAAACGCAGTCGAGCGAAACTGAGAATTGATTCACATCAGATTGTTCGTCAGGCAGAAATCAACGCTGAAAGCACGACGATTCATGTGACGACGGAAGGCCTGAGAAAACTGTCTGCTGACCGTCGGACAGCAACTTCTGGTAGTTTTCGACGGGAATTGAAAAGCAACCCGAATCATACGTCACCCGCATTCCTGCTCAACCTGACGTCAGCCGAATTCGGATTGGAGCGCAAGAAGTTCGAGCGTCTTGCAGATTTCACGCCACCGGAAAACGAATCGGTTTCGGATATTACTCCCCAACAATTCCGTTCTCCGGCAGAGCCTTCTTCAAAACGCGCCCAATAGATGGGGATTTGTCTGCTGATCGTCATCGCGATTGGCGAAACATCGGTTTTTTGGTGTCACGCCGTCCGAACCGAGGTTCAGCGCTCGACAAGCCATTTGCCCACGGTATATTCCTGCTCGCACTACTGGTTTACCAGTTGACAACTACTGGTTTTCCAGTAGACTGGCTTCCAACTCGAACGTAGACGATTCGAGAAGGAGGGAAATCATGGCTCGGCCGAAGCAGGCTCATCCGACGCAGGGTGAGTTGGAAGTATTGAAGATTCTCTGGGAACGTGGCCCATCGACGGTGCGTGAAGTGATGGAGATCCAGCCCAATGAACGGGCCTACACATCGGTGATGAGCCTTCTGAACGTGATGTTCGAGAAAGGGCTGGTTACTCGCGAACCCGAGGGCCGCGCTTTCCGCTATACGGCAAATCACCAGCCTGATCAAACCGAAGGCCGTCTGATCGGCGATCTTCTGGACCGAGTCTTTTCTGGATCAGCAACGGCTCTTGTCGCCAGGCTGCTCGAACAATCTAACCCCTCGGAAGAGGAATTGGATGAGATTCGGAAACTCATCGCACAGCACAAGCGTCGGAAAACAACGTGACCGCGAGAACGACGCCTTAAGCCTGATGGCCAGTGCGGCAGCGTTCTCGATTCCACTCGCCTGGTTTTGCCCACTTGGCTGTACAGAACACCGGACACAATCCAGACTCGGCCTAAGACTTTCCTGAACGAGGTTCCTCCATGCTTCCGTTCTCCGATTCGAACCAGATGCGGCTCGTCCTGGTGCTTGGTCATTTCCTGTGGCAGGGAGCGTTGATTGCGGCCTTGCTGGCGGGTGTCGTTTCGATCCTGCGAGTCCGCTCGCCTCGCGTGAGATATGTGGCAAGCTTGATTTCACTGCTGCTGATGGCCGCGTGTCCCGTGGCGACATGGTGTTGGTTGCCGATCGATGAACAACCCGCCCCTCCTGTGAGTACACCCGTTTCTGGCACAACGGGTGACAGCTTTGGGGCGCCAATTCTCCCAACACGGAACGTGGAAGTGGCTGGCAAATCGACACGGCCCAACACCGTTTCTGATCCAGATTTGCAGTTTGTTCTCGGCGCTCCTGATCATGGATTCGTCCCGCCAATTCCAGGCGATCTCAGCCCGAGCACCACTGGTGGCCCAGATGCGCCCACGATGGCACCCGTATCAGGGCGGCTTCAAGATAGTCATACGGGCAATAGATCGCTCTCGGGCATCGCAAATAACGAAGCCGCGTGGTGGCAACCTGCCGCTCCGTGGATTCTCACGGCGTGGCTGATCGGCGTCGCGTTTCTCAGTCTTCGTCTGATGATCGGGACTATCGCAACTTGGCGTTGGCGGCGACAACTGGAACCGTTGCCTCAGGGACTCGCCCTGATCGTCAATTCGTTATGCGGACGATTAGGAATGCGAGTCCCCCGGGTCGCTCTGAGTTCTCGTGTGACGGAGGCTGTTGCCATTGGACTACTTCGTCCGCTGATCCTGCTGCCGGTCTCCTGGGCAACATCGATCCCGGCCGACATGCTCGAAGGGATTGTCGCTCACGAACTGGCTCATATTCGTCGTTACGACCTGTGGGTGAATCTGTTTCAACGCGTGCTTGAAACGCTCTTCTTCTATCATCCGGTGGTCTGGTGGTTATCGAATCGGCTTCGCACCGAACGCGAACTCTGCTGCGATGACCTGGCTGTTTCGGTGACAAACGATCACGTTCGGTACGCCGAGATGCTCGAACATGTCGGTCGAATGAGACTTTCCATGCGGCCATCTCCTGTCGCAGTCTCGATCGCTAACCCAAGACATGCACTCCTTGAACGAGTCCGCCATGTGCTGCGACTCGAAGTGAGGGACGACAAGCGCGGCTCGTCGGTCATCGCAGCGTTGGTGCTTGCAATTGCGGCCCTGACCGGTGCGATGCTGACTTCTCAAACAATGCTGTCGGCGGGCGAGTGGTCTTGGAACAAAATGTTGCAAACGTCGCTTGGCGAGGACCGACATCACGCCATCTTCCTGCACAACGGCAAGCAGTCTGCGTTCGTTGTGGTACGGCTCGACCCGCCGGGGACCGAATCGAGGTTCAACGGTCTTCGATCCACTCGCAGTAAACGTGGCGGAACGATCGTTCAGAAGAATTTCACGATTTCGTTTAATGCCACGCGAAACAATCATCCCTTGGAATCACTCACAATCAACGGCAAGTCGTTTTCGCTCGACAAGGGCCGAGTTCTCGTGATGGGGGACGAATACGAGATCATCCAACTCCCAGTTCACGAGCCGGAACTGGTGACGCATGAGAACCTGAAGCTGTTCGTACGGAATGCTGTCGATCAAGCCAAGAAGCTTGCGAAGGACGCTGTCGCCGCTGAGCTAAAGGCTTCAACCGAAGAGGAATACAAAGCGCAGACACAGATCCCGGCGAAAGGGACGGTTGAGACGCCGATTGTCGAAAGAACTGAGGGACCGCGAGTTGTCACACAAGATGGTCTTCAATCACAGGACTTCAAGGCGATGGTCGAGCAACTTTCCAAACTATTGCCTCAGCATTGGCGGCATCCGCATGTAGTGAACGAGCGGACCATCGAGATCATGCCGGGGATGTATCTGCCGATTGAGAAACGGCCGCATGTGATTATCGCCTTCACTGATGACAAAGCTCGGCCCACGGTTCGATACGAACGTCAGGATGAGCAGTATGAGTACGTCGGCGAAACGCAATATGGCCACGCTCACGTGTTTGTCTCGATGAAAACTGTCGGGACCGATTTCGGATGGATGGATGATTATTTTGCCTGGCCTGAGGCGGCTGAGTTCTGTAAGGCGTTTCTCAAGCGGGATGCCCGCCATATCGAAATACTGAAGACGAAGGCCGATGATCGCGAATGGAAGCACAACGGATATGGTCCGATTCGCAATGGAATGAGACTCAAATGGACTCCTTCCTTCAAAATGGCCGAACTGGGGAAACCGCTCGTCATCGGGTTGGCAGTAACGAACTTTGGCGACACCGATGCCAAATACGGTTCCCATCTGGCCGAACCGGCTCGAACATGGCAGTTGTCCGGTCCTGATGGAAAGTTGGTGCCCCTTCGATTGCCGGTATCAAAGTTGGAACAGCCCGATTCCGTCCCCGCAGTTCTCGAAAAAGGACACAGCCGATCATTATATGCGGAAACGGACCTCATAAAACTGTTCGAGATCTCACAACCGGGCCGGTACGTGTTGTCGTTCAACGGCAAAGCGGTTCGAAATGAGAGTGGTTCTGAATCGGAGGGGAGTTCCAAAGATACATTTCTTCCAAGCTCGCTCGACTTCGTATTTGTCATCCCCAACGCAGAGACACAGCAGCGCATCGACGACTTCAGCGCGGCCGTTCTTGCTCAGGGGATGGGACCGGATTTGATGCCGCTCAAGGACGCGAACGGCGCGGCTCGAGATGTGAAGTTCTCAGCATCGGCCGCGCCGGAAAAGTTCGTACTGATGGTCGGCGAGCCGATCTGGATTCACTTCAAAGTGACGAACCAGACCAGCACCGACAAGCGGGCCATCGTTGGGGGAGACTATCGCAACGCTCTGGGGCGTCCCGATTCGTTCAAGGTCGATATCTTCGACGCCGACGGCCAGCGAGTTGCACAGCCCGATATTGGCCTCGACATGGGTGGCATCAGCCATGCTGAGCCACTCCCTGCAAAGAAAGAAGCAGTGTTCAAACTCTTCCTGCCGCATTGGGCCACGATCACCAAGCCCGGCAAATACCGGATGACGATTTGGCGCAGTTTGGACGTCGTCCCGAGTGAGAAAGATGGAGGGCAGGATGCATTTGCACTGAAGCCGGAAAAGTTCACGGTTGCCGCAGAGACCACTTTCACCGTTGTATCGCCCGATGAAACGAAATTCGGCGCGTTGATCGAACAACTCGGGCCAAAGCTCATCAGTGAGAACTCGGATGAATCCGAAAATGCCGACACGATGCTGAAGTCAATTCGCGTTCCGATCGAATGGTCGATTCGCGCGGCTGCGAAGTTGGATTCTGGAAGTACACCTCTGCCGGAACGTCCAGAAGACCGTGCGATAGGGCAGCCATTGAGTGACGCGAAGCAAAGCGCAGAGACGCCAGGGAAACAGGGGAACGAAGAGAGGACGGGCAGGATTGCCCATCCTACAGAACGGCTTGTCGTCGATGAACGGGCCGTTCCGTGGTACGTGAAATGCCTCGCTCAACCGCGAGGTTCCCGCAAAGTCAGCGCCTTGCATTTTCTGGGCAGGTGCCGGTCTGAGATGGCTTTGAATGCGATCACGAAGTCGTTTGAAGTCACCGCCCGAGATATTACGGACACTACGAATCACGGTCTTGCCGAGTCATCTGCTCGCAATGTTCATCATGTGGCGACGCACGCTCTTTCGATGTTTGCGACAAACCAGCCGCAACATTCTCTCGCGACGAAACAACTCTTCTCGTTGGCTGATGACCCCTACATGCCGATCCGCCTCACCGTCCTTCATTTTTGTGCGACGAACAAATCGCCAGAGGCTCGCAAGATCATCGACAGGATGACGACTGATAAGGATGAGGCTCTCGCCACAGAAGCGAAACGGTATCAAAAACTGCTGGCCGAAGCGGATCGGTTGCCGGAGCAATCGGCATTGGATCGCGGTATTCAGTTCCTCAAGTCGCAGCAGCGAGAAGACGGGATGTGGCCCGAGCAGGGAAATAGCATGTTCGGCGGAAAGTCTGCTCTAGCGGCGCTCGCATTACTGCAAGCGGGAGTGAAATCGGATGACGCGGCTATTCAGAAGGCACTCCCCAAGTTGAGGCAATTGGAGCCAAAGCTGGTCTATGTCGTCGCTCTTCAGACGATGGCACTCTGCGCGGCGACACCTCAGCAGGATGCCGATGTGATTCGCCGCAACGTCGCCTGGTTGGAAGCGGCTCAAGCTTCAAACGGCAGGGCGACGGGCGGCTGGAGATATCAGCACCGGAAAGACTCGAATGATGCCGATGGTTCGAATACTCGTTTCGCGGTGATGGCGTTGGATGCTGCCAAGCGAGCGAAGTTTGAAGTGCGTGCCGAGACCTGGCAGCGAGTCGCCACGTATTGGTTGACGGGACAGCTTGAAAGCGGCGGCTTCGGTTACACGTCAGGTCCGCCACAGTCCTATTCGATGACACTGGCGGGAGTCTACTGCCTTGCGATGGCAAACCGGCATCTGCCTCAGGACGGCCAGTCAGCAACACGAGAAGCAGCGATAAAAAAGGGACTTCAGTTCGCCAGCCAGCATCGGCAGGCCGAGCCAATGCCTCACCCCCTCTACACCGATCACTGCCTGAAGCTGGCGGGGCACCTGTTCGACGCTCACGGACTCGGCCACATCGATTGGCGAAGTCCGGTCGTCAATCGGTTGATTGAAGGGCAGCGGCAAGACGGTGCGTGGAAAGGTGGCTCCACCGAGGACGAACTCGTCGGGACGAGTTTTGGTCTGATGATTCTTTCGGAACAAACGGAAGGGCGCAAGAGCAGTTCAACTACAGTATCGGAGGCGATATCTCCCAAGTTGCGCAAGGATCGGATCGCCGCGCACGATAAAGCTGAGGCTGCAAAGCTGGTTGGTGACTGGAAGGTCACGATGCCGAGAGGCTTTGCGTTCTCGGCCAGGATACAGCAAATGCCCGATGGCCTGCTGCAGTTGAGCAATGCACGTGCGTTCAATGGAATCTACACATTGAAGGATCAGCGGTTGGAGTGTGTCGTAACGGGCACTGAGCGCAATCGCAATTTTGCCCAGCAGTTTGAAGGCACGCTTGACGACCCGAAGAAAGCCCGTCCTGTACTCGATCGCACTCGCGATTTCGCCTGGAAGCAGCAAGCGGACGGAAGCTTCTTGCTCGTCGAAGAGGATCATTCCTCGGGAGCCAAATACATCGGGGCGACACTCCAGAAGGCCGAAAAGAGACTGAGCGACTCAACCTGGGCGGACCAGATGTTTTCGGAACTCCGTCTCGACTTCGGGAAGGTCGAACGCCGAACGAAGCTGACGCATGTGATTCAAATCACAAACTCATTTCGCGAGACAATTACGATTGGTGACATCAGCGTCAGCCGTGGGCCGTTTGCGGCCATGATCGATCGACGCGAACTGCGGGCGGCGGAAGCGGCCGAGTTGGTCATCACCTTGGAACCGACGCGCTGGGTGAAGAAACAGTCGCGGAAAGTCTCCGTTCCGGTTGCCTACAAGGATCGCGACGGAAAAGAAGTCTCTCAAATCGTGCAACTCGAACTGCAAGTCGAGATCGCATCGGACGAAAAAAAGGTTCCCGCTGCCGATCAGAACGGGGCAATGCGACTGCTGCCGGTCGAGAAACTCATTGCCGATAAAAGACTTGACGCTTGGGCAACCAGAGTCGAATCCCAAACCAATGATTAACAAGCCCTTCGTCGAATGGACGACGTTCAGTCAACCAACATCAGTCGTTCAAGTATTGACAAACGAACGCAATCCGCCCAAACAAAGCTATCATCGCTTTGTACGTTTGTCGCCATTCAAATCGATGCGCCGTGAAAATCACACAAGTGACTTTCCATGAAATGCGTGGCATTCTTCGCGAAAGTACTGCGCGTCGCATTTAACGGCTGGCAACCCGTGGCAAAAGTGGGCTGCTATTGATTGTCCGGAAGTAGAACACATAATGTGGTCGCGATATACTCCGATTGGTATCGCTCTCCTGTATATTAAAAGGAACCCGTCATGAGACCATTTGCCATCCTGATCATCGGCGCAATCCTGTTTTCACCGACTCCATCGAACGCCTGGCACAAAAACGGTCACATGGCTGTCGCGCGGGTTGCATGGCAGCAGTTGAATGCTGCTCAGAGAGCCAAATATGTCGCCATCCTGCAGAATCATCCTCACAAAGCCGCGTTTCTTCTGGTTGGCCAACCGCAAGGAGTTAATACCGACGAGTGGATGTTCGTCCAAGCGGCCACATGGCCAGACTGGGTGCGAAATCCGCACGGACCGGGACTGGGAGCCGAGGAAGCAAACGCCATTCGACATACATACCACAAATCGATGTGGCACTTCATTAACCTGCCATTCGTCAACCCCGCCGAGACGGGTATGTTTGATGAAGCAGCCATTCGGCAAGCGGCCCTGGTACCCGCACTCGATTCCCATGGTCAACCTCGTCATGCGCTAGCAGCGATTCAGTGGAATCTTGGCCAACTCAAGAACAGTAGCACCCCGATTCAGGATCAAGCCGTGGCTCTGTGCTGGGTTCTGCATTTGATTGGCGACATTCATCAGCCGCTTCACGCCGCCACACTAATCGGCTCAAAGTCGAAGTTCGGTCCAGATGGACTGTTGCCTCCACATGGTGACGAAGGGGGAAACTCGCTTGCTATCAGGGCGACTTCGAACGTTCAGAACGCAACGGAACTCCACACGTTTTGGGACGCGATCTTGGTTGAAGATCTTCCCTACACCAAAGTTCAGTCACACGTACACGACTGGCTTCAACTGCCAGAACTGAAACGCAGCACGCTTGCAACGGAGCTTGCTGTCACCGGGTTTGAAAAGTGGGCTGATGAGAGTCTTTTGCTGGCAAAGTCTGCCGCATATATGGACCTCAACGGGAATCTGCTTGCGGTAGCGATTCTGCCGCCCAATCATACTCCGGCGGCACTCGCAGGTATCAATGCCCCCCCACTTCCTGCTGGTTATCAGAAACGAGCAGAAGATATCGCACGCAAACGAATCGTTTTGGGTGGTTACCGCCTGGGTGACCAACTCGTCGCCCCCTGATCATCAATGCGGCATCTTCCATTCGACGCCGTAACGCAGCAACAAGTCCCGAGAGCGCATCCCGTTTCCGGTTGATCGCGTGGAATAAGTCTGGCATCGCGAAACGGCGTCACAGGTCAAGAAGAAACATGGACGAAGAAAAGCGGAAGGAGAGAACTCCGTCGAAAGGTGCGATCAGTAAAATCTTCGGACGAATTTGTCGGCCCCCGCGGGGATCCTACTGCTGCGTCTCACCCAAGTTCCGTCGTGACACGGACGTGCCACCCAACGCAGGTAACGATTCTCGGCCGCGTCTGAATTGCAGCCAGAATTACACTCCACGAACATGGCTGTGATACGACGCTGAAGGCGTCGCAGATCGTAGCCGGTCGGAGCGAAGCTTTGACCCCCGGATCGAGTAACGCGTCAATAAGCATCCTGAAGGGATGCCAGATCGCGTCGTACAGAACGGATTTGCAACCTAATAGTTCACTCAACGGGGATTTGAGGGAAATCAATCAAAAAGCGACGTGTGCCGATTCTATTTTAGCCGTGAAGTCGAGTTTTCTGGCATCCCTTCAGGATGCTTTTTTCAGTTCGATTCCGTTCCGGGGGTTTCCGCTTCGCTACAACCCCCGGCTACGATCTGCGATCGCTTCGCGATCAATTACAGGCCAAACCTCACAATTTTACCGACAAATATCGTTACCCGCGTTGCGTGCCACCGTACCACCCGTACCACCCGCTTTAGGAGCATACGTCTCCAATCCGCCATTTCGATCGATGAGATCGCCTTCCGGTGTGTATTCCGCACGCCACCCGTCAGTGGTTGCGAAGCCCTGGCCGTCGACTTTCATCCGGAAGCCTGTTACCGGATGATCAAACTCCTCAGCTTCGGGGATCGGCAGGATCTCTGACGAACCACAGTGCAGGCACTTTGGAGGCGAACGTCGCATCTTTCGCCAGTTGATTCGTGCCTGCAATTCGGAAATCTGTTGAGGCAAGTCTCCAAGATACTCGGCACTTTTTCGATAATGACTTACCGGGTTGGTTTGGATCTCTTCGAGTTGCTTTTCGAGTTATTCAACCGTCTGTAGACACTCACCAGCGACAAAATGGTTGCACGCGCAGCAGAAGCAATCATCCTGAGAGACGCTCAGTCGCGAGCCATCGTCAAGAACGTACTCAAGATACGCAGAGTAAAGCAGCCACTCGTCCGGCAATTCATGGTCGAGATAGCTGAAACGAATGAAGCTGGCATCCATGCAGGCCCACTCAAGTTTGGTCTTGCCTCCGACGAAGCGCGTCGTCGCATCACTCTCTGACGTAGGCAAGATTCGCAAAGTAGCCTTCACGCTCCCGCGTGAAAGTAAACTTCCGAAGGACATCCCACCTGCACGCCCACCAACGTCCTATTTCTTCCGCTCGTACTGAAACGTCAGCGTCCCTTCTGCGATCGCGACATCCTTGATTGTTGCCAGCAAAGCCGCCCGGTTGGCTCGATCCGGGGACAGTTTTAGTTCGGACGACAATGCATAAACCGTGACATGATATTTCTTCACGCCGGGCCCCTTGGAACACATCGGGTCGTATTCACGTCGGTTCTTGTCATTCAAACCGATTTGCCCCACGTCTTTCACATTCTTGGGAATCTTGCCGGAACTGGCGGGGATGTTGTAGAGCAGCCAATACGACTTAATGTCGTTTCCCGGAGCCACGTGCCAAAGATTCAATGCATAAAACCGGGTCTCTTTCGGGGCTCCCGTCCATTCGATCGGTGGCGACGATCGTTCGCCGTCACACGTGTATTCAACTGGCAGGACACCATCAGCTTTGATGGCGGAACTGGTCACCACCAGCTTTGGCAGTTTGCTTTCGGGAATTGCTGCAGCCTCGCCCCCGGAGGACGGTTCATTGCGAGGAGGAGGAGGACGCTGTCCGTCGCGTGGTGGTCGGTCATCTTCAGGACGTGGCGGACGATTCTCACCCGGACGTGGAGGCCGCCCTTCTCCAGGTCGTGGCGGTGGGGGTGGTGGTCGGTCATCGCCACCACCAGGGCCACGGCGCCTGGGGGTATAGGATTCCGAAGTTGACTTACCATCTGTATCGGTGAACGTAAATCTGGCTGAGCCATCATCGTTCAGAACGTAGGCAACAGTCCCTTTCTTGCCGCGGACGTCATACGTGAGCAGATAGTTTTTCGGTTTTGTCTGCTTGAAATCCGTGATCTTGGCACCCTGCAGAGGTCGCAGGTCGGGACGGACGGGTTCTGCGCGTGGCTGCGGATCGACCTGGCCACCGCGTTCAATCACTTCACCATAGAACCCGCCGTTCAGGTACGGATAGGTCTTGGTTGCGTGGTAATGGTAGTTCCCTTTTTCGTCCTTGTGGCCATTCAATGCGTCGAGGTTTTTGACTTTCGATCCGTCGGGCTCTTCGTAGCCGTAGATGGGATAACCATCCAGCGCATAGGCAATCGGTAGTCCCTTTCCGATCGTCTTTTCCAGATGGACGGGGGCGATGTGATAGTGGTAATCGTCGGCCCGGCCACAATGCCCGCCGAATTCGTCGAGCTCACCAAACAGGTATGCATCGTCGCCACGATTGTTGAGTGGGTTAAAGATCGGAATACCGTTAGCAGCAACCGCGATCGCTCCGCGGAGAAACCGATCCTTTGTTGATGCGGGAGTCTTCGCCGGGACGGGATGCAGCGGAATCTGCCAGGCGTTGTCGCCGGTGTATTTTTGAGGAAGCGGTACCTGCTGCTGCCACGAGGTGATTCCAACCATCATCTGATGATCAGGCATTCCATTGGATTCGACATAGAAGTATCGATCGTCCCAACGAGTCTTGATGGCCTTCAGTTTGACAAAGGCTTCAAAAGCCTTGGCCATTTCAGGAGCGTTGCCTTTTCCCACCTCAGCCCCCTTCTTGACTGGGTCACGTTGAGCCAGCAGTAATTCCTGGAATTGTAATAGGTCGGGTATTGGCCCATCGACCAGTCGTGTCGCTTTGGAGTCGGAATTCAGCAGGTTTCGCATTTCGGCGATCACGCGGATTTCAGCCATCCGTCGCTCGATCCATTGCTGATCTTCTGGTTGAAGCAACTCGATTGGCAACGTGACGAGGGATTCATCCGCACGCCGAATCTGGACCTGACCATCTCGGGCCATCACAAACGATCCACGTTCGCGAAACGCTCCTGAAGCTGCGATCCAGGTTCGCTCCTGCGACTTTGCATCCGTCGTGCGATCCGAATGTCCAGGATGTGCCATGGCGGGTTGGGGGCCGAACAAAGCCATTGCCAGCATAGAATAGAGCGATAGTCGAAGCAGTGATTTCATGATTTGAACTTCACAAGAGGTTGCGGTTACGTCTTGAGCCTGCGTCAGTTACAAGTGGGCAGATCCTGTCCGCTATCAGCCCGTGGCAAAAGGGGTCTGACCCCTTTTGCCACGGGCTGCTATCGCTTGGGCTTCTTCGGAGGAGCATCGGGAACAACATTGTTCAGATTCGTGTAATCGATTCGCTCTTTCCCATCAGGTGGGCTCTTCACTACGTGGCGGAGAATTACTGTGTTGTCCAGTTCGATATCGTCAGACCAGATGAACCTGGCCCCCTTGAAGTCGGTTTCAAAGTACGGTTGCTTGGGGTTGACCTGTTCTTCCGTGTATTCCTTCGCATTTCCCCACTTGCTGTCATCGAAATCGACTGCAAACCAGTTGTCCGGGATCGGAGTGTTTTCCACGCGAGGGTTCTTTGTGTCGCGATCAATGGGGCCCCGCGAGAACTGCCTGGCCTTCCAACTGGCGTTCGTCACCGTTCCATCACCAAACTTCAGGATGAAACCACCGTCTCCGATGTTTGTATTGGCGTATTCCATCCCCGTTTTGGGATCGGCGTTGTCCTTTGCCATCACCGCGATTGTCATGGGATAAGCTGGCAGGATGTCGACCGAGATCACGTTGTGAGGGATAAACTTGATCGAATCGACGGCAACGAGTTCTCCATTCACGTACAACATGAACCAGTTATCGGCGTAGACGTTGGCCTTGATCGTGTCAGACATCTGCGGCTTTTTCAGCTTGCCGGTCTGGCCCGCCGGGCGTTCGTTTTGACGCTGAGCCAACGCGATGACAGAGCATGTTGCACAGAAGAGCAAACCGCAGACAATTGTCAAACGCTTCATGAAGATGTCCTTTAGTCGGATGCCGATTACCAATTCACTTTTCAAGTATTCTGACTGTAAGTCGTCACAGATTCGTTACTGTTGGCGAGGACGCATTGGTCCATTTCGCGGAGCACCGGGTCGGCCTGCCGGACCACCAGGCCCTCCTGGACCGGGGCGAGGCCTGACGCTGATTTGAGAGAAGTCCTGTTTGATGATCGCAAGTTGTGCCTGAAGACTTCTCGCCTCATCGGCACGATCATAGACAAGGTCCGATGTTTCGCGCGGATCGTTGACAATATTGAAAAGTGAGACTCGACCTGCCGAAGTTTCAATGAGCTTCCAGTCACCATCAAACAGCGAGCAGTCAGCACCTGCGATCACAAACGAGCCTCGCTGCAGATCTTTACCATAGCGAATAGCAGGCCATAGGTTTTTTCCGTCGATTCGCCCGGCATCCATGGAAACTCCCACGGCATCGGCGAGCGTAGGATAAAGATCCTGTGCCGAAACTGGCTGGGCCACGATGACACCTGAAGGAAGCTGCTCTGGCCAGCGCATGAAACAGGGGACGCGGATTCCCCCCTCAAACACGGATCCTTTTCCCCCGCGGTAGGGGGCATTCCGCCCAGACTGATCGGCTCCATTGTCCGAGAGGAACACGACCAGAGTATTGTTACGCAGGCCATTTTCATCCAGTGCTTCGAGGATCCGGCCGACGGCATCATCGAGTGCATCGACGACTGCTGCTCGTAATCGCTGTGCAGTATTCAGGTGGGAGTATTTCGACAGAAAGCTTTCGGGTGCCGAAAGGGGAAAATGGGGAGCATTAAAGGCGACCTGTAAGTAGAACGGCTTCGCCGCATCGCGTTGCGCAATCAGCGAGATCGCTTCTTCGGCCAGCAGGAAGGTCGAGTAGCCTTCGTCGCGAATAGTGGTTCCATTACGCTGCCAGTCAATCTCGCCGCGACGATTGGTGTGCTGAAAGTAATCAACTTCAGGCCCTTCGAATCCATAGAAGTGATCAAAGCCGCTCTGAAGCGGAGGACTGGCTGTACCCAGATGCCATTTGCCAACGAGCCATGTCTGATATCCCGCTGCGCGAAGAGTTCGAGGGAGGGTCGGCAAATTCGCGGGCATTCCCGGTTCGCGGACTCCCAGCGCATGGGCAATTCCATAGCGTCGCGGCATCTGGCCGGTTAACAAGGCCGCTCGTGCAGTACTGCACAGAGGGTAGCCGTAGTAGCGACGGAACTCGACTCCTTCGCGCCCCAGGCGATCGATGTTCGGCGTTCGCGCGGCACCGCCTCGCGAACTCAAGTCTCCCGATCCGAGATCATCGGCGAACAGGATCAGAATATTGGTATCAGCCCCCTGTGCGGTCACGATCATCGCACTCATGACGAGTGCGCTAATCGTTATCGCTCGATTCAGGAACTGCATTCCATATCCTATTGTCGTTGTCAAAGGCGCCTGGCAGTCCCGCTAGCAGCCTGTGGTCACGGTTTGAGCCGGATCAATTCCTGTGCAGATGGTCAGCCCACCCAGATTGGATGAACTGTTCCCCAGTGAGCCGTGAATTACGGCTCACTGGGAAGATTATCGACGTTATTCAGGGCGACGTGGCCGTTCACCTCGCTCACCCTGGCCTTGACCACCGCTTGGCGGTCCACCTGCGCCTGGTCCACCAGGACGTCCGCCTCCGGGACCACCCGGGCCACCTTGCCCTGGAGGACCTGCGTGCCGCTGGATGAAGTCATTGATGAACTTCTGCAACTCGTCCTTGCTCAACTTGCCATCTTTATCGGAATCGAATTCCATGGCATGGGTGAGCATTCGTTCAGGATCAGGTCCGCCGCCCGGTCCACCTGGCCCACCCGGTCCACCTGGACCTCCGCCTGGTCCACCTTCCGGTCCGCCAGGACCGCGGCCCTGACCACCTTGTGGCCCCTGACCTTGACCTCGCTGCCCTTGTCCTCGACCTTGACCAGGAGGACCACCTTGAGGCCCTGTGCCACTTCCTCCAGGCCCGGCACCGCGAGGCCCGTCTCCGCCTGGTCCGCCACCCGGGCCACCGCCGGGACCACCCTGACCTTGCCCCCGTCCCATCGGACGGAATTCTTCTTCGGTCAGCTTGCCGTCTTTGTTCTTGTCCAGAGTCTGGAGCGCGGTCGATGCGTTCTTGATTTCGTCCGCCGAAATCACTCCATCGTGATCAGCATCGAGAGCTTCGATGATCGGACTGGGACGACCACCCCCGGGCCCTCCCGCACCTGGTCCGCCGGGACCACCCGGTCCCGGTCGTCCTCCACCTGGCCCGCCGGGTGGTTGTGCCATCGCTGTCGCCACGCCGGCAACAATCAGAAATCCCAAGGTCCATGTCCATCGCTGCATTGATCAATCTCCCAGGTTTTCAGGTCTCGTTACGACTCAAAGCGTCGATTTCAGCATGTCGCAGGACGTTATTCTCAACAACTGCCGTTCATCGAGAACTTCGCCTGCTCACTGATAGAATAGTCACAAAAAGAATCAAAAACCGCCACGCTTTTCCTTGGGCACGAGTATTTCCATGTCAAGCACAGGCTTTACTGGCGATCACATGCTGCTGTTTGGCCCATTACTTCTTGCCACCAACGCTGTACAAATACCGATTCGAACGAAGATACAGGTGTCCATCGCTGATCGCAGGAGTTGCATTGAAATCAGATTCATCCGCTGCAAATTTGTTCTGCGACAGAATCTTGAATTCTGGCTTCGCAGCCATCACCAGCACGCCACTCCATCGCGTGGGAACATAGATTTTGTCGCCTGCAACGACGGGTGAGGCATAAACCGGTCGCCCACCACTATCCAGGCCGGGAACTCGTTCGCGATAGACCAGTGCACCCAACTTGGCATTCACGCAATACGCCTGACCCGCATCATTGACCCAGTACAGGTGGTCACTCACCAATACGGGAGTCGCAACGTAGGAACTGTTGCGTTCTGCCCACAGAATATTCGATTTCGTCACGTCTTTCTGATCGCCACCAACCTTCAAAGCGAGGCTGCCTGAGGACCGAAACCCACCAAACACGTAAACCGTCTCACCGTTCGCAACAATGCTGGGGCAGATATTTCCGGTCAATTGATGTTCCGCAAACCAGCGCAGTTTTCCTGTTTCAGAATTCAGACCCCAGACTTCGCCGGGAACAGCCACGACAACGTCTTCGCGGTCCTTTAACGCGACGACGGACGGAGTCCCGTAGGCCAGTTCCATCGCCGATCCCGATGCCTTCCAGATTTCTTTCCCGGTCAACTTATCGAGAGCTCGAATGGATTGGCTTTCCTCTGACGCGTTCACGATTAGCATTGATTTGTGCAGGATCAGACTCGCTGCAGATCCCCAGCGTCGGTTGCTGGATTCCTTGCCGACGTTGACTCGCCAAAGCTCTTTGCCAGCCAGATCGAATGCCAGAACGCCACTCTTTCCGAAGAAGCAGTAGACTCGTTCTCCATCGCTGACAGGCGTGTTACTGGCATATCCGTGTTCCGAGATATAGCCCTGGTAGGCATCTTCAGGCGTGTCACCCGCAATGGTCTTAGTCCACGCGATTGTTCCATCATTTCGCTTGATACAGACCAGATGTCGCTTCAGTGACTTCAAGTCGCCGGATGAGGATTTGGGAACTCCGTATCCCGAATAGCAGGTCACGAAGATCTGGTTTCCCACGACGATAGGACTGGAAGAACCCGGTCCGGGAAGTTCTGTCTTCCATTGCAGGTTGTCGGTGTCGCTCCAGGTGGTCGGCAGGTTTGTGTCAGAA
The DNA here is from genome assembly GCA_963977965.1 of uncultured Schlesneria sp. Lineage (GTDB taxonomy): Bacteria > Planctomycetota > Planctomycetia > Planctomycetales > Planctomycetaceae > Schlesneria. Next base: position 12,013 of record CAXBSB010000011.1, on the reverse strand, counting down.
CTCGACGCAGCCCCATTCGGCCCACGGAACTGTCGCCAGTCTTCAGAGCGTAAGCTCGAACTGGTCATACAGGCGACAGCAGCGACGATAAAACAAACTTGTTTCACGCGATTCTCCTTGAGTCTCATTGGCGGACATTCGAGCCCAAAGCTATCGATCCACAATCCGACATCAGCCGGAACGCGCTAGCGTCCGGTTCTCTTTTCGCTTTCGATTGTGTCGAACACCGCCTCCAGAAACCGGACGCTAGCGCGTGCCGGCTGATAGGGTGAAACTGGAAACTTGTCGTCCTGGAAATCTGTTAGCGTCCAGTTCAATCTTCAGGCCTTCTGGTCCCTCACTCCACCACTCGAAACACATCATTCTTTTTGTAAACAATGGGCGGTCTGCCCTGTGTATCAAACTCGATATGGCAATCGAACAAGACACCTAACGGCGAATCCTTGGGGATTTCAACATCGACTGTGATGATATTTCCCTCGCGCGTCACCTTTTTGGCTTCAAACGGACCAATCTGCACCCACGACGGATTCCCCGTCGGTAGTTCCCGTCGTCGCGAGTTTTCGGGGTTCAGTTCCAGTTGAATCGAATGAGTCTTCCCGCGCGATGCCGTTCCGGGGCGAACGGCCACCAGAGCCTTTTCCAACCGGTTCTCGCCAGCCTGAGTATTGTCGACCAATGCCCCCGTTCCCGCCCGGCCAAGGCCTCGATTGTTCGAGGTCTCAACGACGCCAGAATAACCGCCGATGATGTAGGGGAACCGGCCGGGCGTGACGTGGTAGTGATAGCCACGCTGATCGTCCTTGTGTCCATTACAGACATCCAGAGCTCGCGCCCCTTTGAGGTCTTTCGCCATCACATCCTTGTCTTCGTAGGGCCCGTAGACGGGAAAACCATCAAACGCGAATCCGATGATCGGGGAATGTTGTTCGCCGTCGTCCGGGAACGGGGATTTCACGCAGCTTGGATACTTGTGGTAATGATAGACACCTGTCTGCTGAGGGTGTCCGCAGCAAGAATCCAGCCAGACTTCTGAGTACCCTTCAACGGCGTTCATTCCTTCCATTTCGAAGGGATTGAAGAATACGACACCATTCAGAGCGGTCCCGATCGGGCCCATCGGGACTCGCGTTATCTTGTCTGCCAGCTTCGGCTCCAGAGGCAATCGGAACGTAAAATTCTGAACTCGAATGGTGTTGGGGTTGCCACTGTTGGGGAAGATCGCCGTCGGGTGATTGGGGTACCCCTGACTCTGCATGATCAGGAACTGCTTGTCGTGGCTGAGGCGAATGTTGTCGATGCCGTCTTTGTTCGAATCCTTCACGTGATACGAGAACAAGTCGACGTAACGGTCGGCATCGCGATAGTAGTAAATCGGCTTGTCACCGGTTGTGACGAACCACTTCCCGCCGATCGGTTTCAGATCGGAAGGTTTCACTTCGGCTGGCTCGGCCGAAAAAGCGACGGATGCTGCTTCGAGCAGGCAGGTAAGTGCGACCAGAACGTGTGTGACGTGCGATTTCATCGAATGAGTGACTCGGTGGATGATGATAGGTTACTCCTCATAACGGACAGGACGCCCCGGTTCGTGATGAGCCTGATGATCAAAAAAGTCAGCTCCCAGATCCCGTTCTTCAATCAATTGCAGATGAATAATGACTGGTAACTGCTGGGACCGCGGCATGTCGACGAAGACCATATCCTGAATTCGGCCCGTACGCACCGAATAGGTGATTTCCACGCGACGTGCCCCCAGATGTGTTGGACTTCGACGGTCTGCGATCAGTTGCTGACAGGTTTCATCACCGACTTGAAGGGGCGAATCCCGCATTTCAATGTCGTAGGCAGAGAGTAACCCTTCCAGTCCCTCGTGGATACTGACCAGCGGCACCGAATGTGACTGGCCAGGAACACCGCGTCGAAACCGGTTGGGGTCATCGCTGACTCGCACGGGTCCTTCGGGGCCGATCGACCAACTCAATTTTCCATTACAACCGGTCGTAAACAATCGCCCATCCAGTCCTTTGCGGACCAGAACAAATTGCCGACCGCCTCGCACGTACAGGATTGCACCGTTCATCGGCGGAGGGACGGGGCGACCATGGGGTGGCCGAGGATGTGGCGGGCGTCTGTGATCTGGGGGATGTGGCCGGCGTCCCCCCTGTCGGATTTCCGGGTCTTCGTTCTCCATGTTGATCTGATAGGTGTGGTCGATCAGTTCGGCATTTGCAGCGATGATCCGCTTCAATTCCATCGTGGATGCTGATGCCGAGTTGTCACCCGATCCGCGCCACAATAACGCCGTGAAGACCAGTGTGAATGCTGCCACGAACACTGCGGAATATGGTCGTATGCCACTCCACTTCTGCCGTACATTGTCTGACAACCTGGGGGAAAAGGGGGCAGACCCTTTGGAGGCTGGTGCTTCCGCAGGCCTTATGGTGCCGGACGCTTCTCCCGTTGTCGCGGACTCTACATGCGAATCGCCCGCCATCGCTGTGAGTGCCAGCATTTCCCCTCGCACGCGATCATGCAGCATGACCGATGAGGCAAACTGACGGGCGTTGTCGGGGGATTCCTTCAGCCAGTCTCGCAGCGATTGCTGCTGTTCGGGGGTGAGGCAATCGTCGAGGTAGCCGTTGATCAGGTTCGAAGCGTCGTGATTCATGATGAAAATCCTTCGCTTGTCCGCTGCTCAATGCAGAGTCGCAACTGATCCCGGATACGTTGCAACGATTTCGCCACAGTATTAGCCGTCATTCCCACCATGCCGGCAATCGCAGCAGGCTTCAGGTCCTGCTGGTATCGCAGTTCGCACAACTGCCTGGCCCGACCGTCCAACCCCTTCATGCAGTCACTCAGGCGATCCAGTTTCATCGACTCTTCGGTTGAAACTTCAGAGAACGCTGCAGCGAGTTGTCCGATGGTTTCCTCATCAAAGATATGCCGATCCCGCTTCAGTCGGCGCAGGTACAGACCGACATGATTGTGAGCGATTCCCAAGGCCCAAGCGACGAACGGCCGCGAATGATCATAGCGCCCAAACGATTCGATGACGGCGACAGCCACTTCCTGCAAGACATCGTCCCGTGCCGAGAAGTCTCGCACGACGGACGTGACAAACGCCGAGACCACGGGCTGTGCCACGGTCCACTGTCGAGCCGCCTGTCGAGTAATTTCGTCCATCGCATGACATCCCGAATGCCGACACCCAATCCTCAATTTACTTATCAACTCGATCGCGATTATGACATTTTTTTTGCGGTGACGGTGATTTCCGCTCAGCGATCAGCGGGTTTCTCGCGGTGTTAAGAATCAATGTCGGCGAAATCAAGCCGAACGGAAACGCAAAGACGCAAGGGCGCAAAGACGCAAGGTGAGAAGTCGAGAAAGCCGAAACCTTCGCGTCTTTGCGCCCTTGCGTCTTTGCGTTTCCGCATTGTTTCTAATTCCATAGAGTGTTCCGTATGTGCCTGAATGTGCGGTCATTCGCGCTGCGTTATTTTGCATCACCACTCTTGCCGCCTTTCGTCGCAAGTCCAAGACGCACGTTGCAATGACGTTTGGAAGTCGCGCACATCACAGGGCCAAAGAATGCCAAAACCCCTGCAAAACAGGGGTTTTTCGGAGTAGCAAGGGCGGGGCTCGAACCCGCGACCCCAGGCTTATGAAGCCTGTGCTCTAACCGACTGAGCTACCTTGCCATCTGATCGACCGGATTCGCTCCTGAAGATCATTGCCGCTGAATTACCTTCGGCGACTTGGAGAGAAGAAGTTTAGCGTATTCCTTTTACGCGACAAGCCAGCCGAATGGCATTCTCTGTAATTCATCAAGACTGACGCAAATCGTTGCTGGAAAAGTGGATGTAGTGCAGGTTGCGTGACGTCGGGGGCCGTGGCGTTTGCGCAAATCGTGAAGGTGAGGCAGGGAACGTCGCACGCAAGACGCCATTTCCGATCTTGTGGGCTGAAGGCCCAAAAGCACAAAGCACAGGGCTTTCAGCCCTGTGTACGGGAAACACGGCAAAAATATGCGACCTGAAAGGTCGCGAGAGATCTGCTATGGAGGCGATCGATGGCAAAATTTCTCGCGAACTTTCAGGTCGCATTCCCTGTTTTGTCCGCATTCACAGGGCTGAAAGCCCTGTGCTTTGTTCTCGTGGGCCTTCAGCCCACAAATGACAGATAAGCGTCCCGCGGACATCAAACTGCAACGTCTCACCCCTGTTTCAACGCGACACGGATGTGAGACCCGCACTAGCCAGCCATCATCCGTTTCATGAACGCGAGAGCGTGCTTTGCCAGGTATTCTTCGCTTGGAAACATCCGACGCCATATCTTGGTTGCGGCGGCCAGGGCTGGCAGGGCCAGGCCGAAGGCTTCGACCATCAGCCAGCCATCGTACTTCAGCGTCTTCAGCATCTGGAATGTGGTTTCCCAGTCGACGTGGCCTTCGCCCGGGGTCGAACGGTCGTTTTCGGAAATGTGGACGTGGACCACCTGGTCCCAGCACGACTGCATCGCCGCAGCCAAGTTCTTTTCTTCGATGTTGGCGTGGAAGGTGTCGTACATCATCTTCAGGTTGGGATGATTCGCTTCCCGGCAGAAACGAGCGTCGTCGGCTGCGTTTGTCAGGAAATAGCATTCAAACCGGTTCAAGTATTCGACGACCAGCGTGACGTTGTTGTCCTTGGCGTGATCAGCGGCTTTTGTCAGGGTTTCCAGGCCCCATTTCCATTCGTCTGCCGTGGCACCGGCTCCGCTGAAGGTTCCCAATGCCGAATGGATCGGACCGCACAGGTGAGTCGCTCCGCTGGCGGCACACATGTCGATCGCCTTCTTCAACCGGGCCAGACCCGCCGCACGAATCGCGGCATCGGGCGAAATCGGATTCTCGGCATCAGTGCAAACCGTCACCGCTGTCCGGCCGAGGCCGATCGAATCGAGCTTCTTGCCGAGTCTGGCGAACTTGTCCCCATCCATTTCGAAAATCGGCAATTCAACACCATCGAACCCCCACGACTTCAGGTTGTCCAGCAGCGGGTAATGTTCTTCTGTGACATCGGATGTCCACAAAAGCATGTTCATGCCGTATTTCATTGGTGTGTTCCTTGAGGGGCTTCGAATGGGTCAGGTGTTCTGGCGAGTTATGTTGGATGCACTCTCGTGGTTTGTCAAAGCAAAACAGGGCTTCAAGGTGATGGGAGGGCGAGGCTCCTGCCGAGCCGCTCAGTCGATGTGCGCCAAACGCGCAAGCGGTTCAGCAGGAGCTTCGCCCTCCCGATCACGGGCTTTCCAGCGATCATGACCTCGTTGTTGTCAAACTACTTCGAAGCTTCTGCGAATCGGCGAGCCACTTCGGTCCAGTTGACGACGTTCCAGAACGCGCCGATGTAGTCAGGTCGGCGATTCTGATAGTTCAGATAATAGGCGTGTTCCCAGACGTCCAGACCGAGGATTGGCGTACGGCCTTCCATCAGCGGGCTGTCTTGATTCGGAGTGCTTTCGACAACCAGCTTGCCCTTTTCGAATGACAGCCAGGCCCAGCCGCTGCCGAAGCGAGTCGTGGCGGCAGCCGCGAACTTTTCCTTGAAGGTTGCCAGCGAGCCAAACGCAGCGTTGATTGCGTCGGCCAGGGCGCCTGTCGGTTCCCCACCAGCGTTGGGACCCATGACGGTCCAGAACAGCGAGTGGTTGGCGTGACCACCGGCATTGTTGCGGATCACGGTGCGAATGTCTTCTGGAACCGAAGCCATGTCAGAAATCAAGGCCTCGACGGACTTTGCTGCCAGTGCTGGATGAGCTTCCAAGGCCTTGTTCGCGTTGTTGATGTAGGCCTGATGATGCTTCGTGTGATGGATTTCCATCGTCTTTGCATCAATGTGAGGAACGAGTGCGTCGTACGCATACGGCAGCGGAGGCAGTGTAAAAGCCATCAGATTTCTCTCCCAGAGGGGTCGGTGAATTTCGGAATCCCTGCGACAATCAATGATTCGCGAGTCCCCGACATTCTAGATGGTCAGACGCCGTGATGCAAAGAAGCGGCGAGGGATTCGACGGCCAGAACATCAGCAATCGCAGATGCTTGCCCGGTTTTTGCATCAACGGTGACTGGCACAGGCAGGTGGAATGGTAAAGGGACTGGCTCACCCCACGAAGTAGGACGGACAATCTGTCCGTCTCTTCATCTTGAGCATGATCCAGCCTTCTCGACCAGCCTCAAACACACGATTGCCGCACAGTTCGCCGCGCAGACGAACTGATCAGATCAGTTCGCTGATCGGGCGGATTCCGGGATCGAGGACTGGCAGGCGGCGTCCTGAAATGTCGTTGATGGACGGGTCTTCACCCAGTCCCACGGTGTGGTACAGCGTCGCCAGCACCTGCTGATAATGCACGGGGCGGTCGAGGACATCGCTCCCCAGTTTGTCGGTCGCTCCCAGGATCTGACCGACTTTCAGGCCACCGCCGCACAGCAATGCATGTCCCACGCGTGGCCAGTGATCGCGACCTGCATCCTTGTTGATCTTCGGAGTCCGTCCGAACTCACCCCAGACGCAGACAGTCACATCCTGATCCAGTCCGCGATCGTAGATGTCGTTGACCAGGGCCGAGATCCCCTTGTCGAACAGCGGCAGATGATCTTTCAGGTATTTGAAATTGTTGCCGTGAGTGTCCCAGAACCCGTACGCGACGGTGACACAACGAACTCCCGATTCCACCAGGCGGCGCGCTGCGAGCAACTGGTCGTTCCACATCGGGGCTCCGTCGCCCAGATGCTTGGACGATCCCATTCCATAGCGCTCGCGAATGCGAGGATCTTCCTTGGTGACGTCGAGGGCATTCACGAGGCGGCTGCTGGTCAGTACATCGAACGCTTTGCCGTAGGTGGCGTCCATATTGCGGACGGTACTGGCGTCGGCATCACGTCGAAAGCGGTCCATCGAATCGAGCAGTTTGCGGCGGTTATCCAGTTGTCCGGGCTCGACGAACCGCAGCTTCATACTCGCCAGATCTTCCCCATCGGCCTGAACAGAGCGATGAGCCGGCCCCAGGATTCCCGATTTCGGGCTGTTGTACGGTTTGTGCTGCATTGTCGGAAAGAGATCGACGAATGCCGGGACGGCGGGGTCGGATTGACCGAGTTTATGAGACAGGATGGAACCGAAGTTGGGTTTGCCTTCCCGGTTGCTCTGATCCATGGGGTAGCCGGTGACATTCTGAAAGCTGCTGTGTTCGTCGCGCAAGCCGACAATCGAACGAACGACTGACATGCGATGAACGCATTGCGAAGTCAGCGGAAGCAGTTCCCCGACTTGGTAACCAGGCAGGCTGGTATCGATGCCATTGAACTCGCCGCGAATCTCTTTCGGGGCATCGATCTTCAGATCGAAGGTATCCTGATGCGCAAGGCCACCGCTGAGGTAGACCATGATGACGGATTTGTTTGAGGTGCTTCCTCGATTCGCTTCCGCTCGCAAAATCTGCGGCATCGACAAGCCACCAACGGCCAGGGAGCCGATCTGAAGAAACGATCGCCGGGGAATGCCATCGCAGCATCGAAACGGCATGCCAGTCAGGGTCAACATCAGGCGACTCCGGCAAAATAACGGCGGGGTGGGAGGTAGGCTATTCGGGTTGTCGGCAGAGGATTGTCAACAACTTCACGCAAACATCGAAATTCTGCAATGCGAACGCTGCAACGTCAACACTGATTGTCGTTTGGGAACAAAAGTGAAGACCGCAGGTCTCGGGTGGTGCGAGAGACCTGCGGTCTTGGATCACTTTTGGGTGCCGTCAGGAGAGTTCGGTGCAATCAGGAGAGAGAAGCTTTGAATGAATTCGATTTCAGGTGCTTTCGAATTCTTGGGGAAAAATCATTCCGAGTATTCGCCACGACCTTCGAAGCCTTGCACGTCGCAGGTGTTGTCGCAGTGATCGATGTTGTCACGGAATTCGGTACCGCTGGAGTAACCCTGGCAGCCGAGGATTCCCTTGACGCAGTAGGTCTGATTCATGGCACCAATCGCGGATCCGACGTCTTCGAGTTCGTTATTGACGTTCAGAGCGACTTCGGACAGGCCAACGATCATTCCAAGAACGGCGATTGTTGAGACCAGGACCAGTTCTGCAGAGATGATGAAGCCGGCTTCGTCGTTGATCAGGGTGGCGAAAACGTTTGACATAGTAGTGTGGTCCTTTCTGGGACTTTTGATTGAGTGGCCCTGCTGACCGGCTCGCGTTGTGTTGTTTGTTTGTGTGATTCGCAGGATGAACATGCTGTAAAGCAGCTTGAATGCCAAACTCGTTTTTTGTTCAGATTTCTTTCGATTTTCGCCCGGTTCTGATGTGTAAGTGATTTTGCAGAAATCAGTTGTATCCTGTTAAGAAAACTTGTCGTCGCAGGTCTCGCCGGGGCAGTGCCATGTTGACGAGACGCCACAGGCTGAGCGATGTTTCGAGGGAAAACGCGCGGTATCTGTAGCTCATGGCAGCATTTGCATCGCGCGCTGTGGTGCGGGCTCGATGCGATGCGAAAACGCAACGTGAAATCGCGAGAGTTCCTGGTCGGTTCCCTCAGCCAGCAAAACGGTGCGGGGCGAGAAACAGCCCCTCGTAAATGATGATGAAGCCCATCTGCGGGATGGCCGTCGTGAAATGACCCGTGAAATCACTGGGGCGATCGTGCGATCAAGGCGTCTTTCATTCGAACGACAGATCAGCGATTGACTTCATCAGCGACGATCTCAGGAGTTACTCCAAACGATCTGAGAATTCTCAATTTTTCAGTCACGTTTTGTGAATTCTTCTTCTCTTGCAGGCAGGACGGGAATTCGACAGGCCCCTGCGGTGAGGGACTGTTCTTACTTCTGCGCATAAGGTGCTTACCATGCGGGCCTTTTCCAGGATTCGTGCTTGTCAACGCGCGGGGAGGTCAGGAGTTCTGGTATACGAACTTCTTCTTGTATGCGTGGTCCTCGCCTGTTGCTGGCTTGGTGTTTGTCAGATTGTCGGTGCATCTCGAGCCCCGACGTCGCAGACCATCGTTTCTGAGAAGGCGATCGTGCATTTGAAACTCGGTGAATCGGATCGGTTCCTGGGGATCTATCGGCGAAACGACGACGTCAATCGACTCGATCTGGAGTCGGGTGAGGCCAGTCAAATCCCTGTATTCGTAGGGCACGACGTGTTACGAGTCGCTCACAGTGATGGCGGGCAGTCAACCCTGATCAGCTATATTGACGGGACGTCGACGTTGTTATCCGACGGATGCGAACGGTTGTCGTACCAGCGTCCGCCGACGAAATGTGCGATGGCTGCTGTCGTCTCAAATGATGGCCGTATGGCGTTGGATGTTACCGATGAGGGACATGTCCACGGCTGGCGTTGGCGTGATCAATCGACTGCTGAGTTCGAATATGATTTGCCAACCGGTGCCAGGATCATCCAGATTTTCCTGGATCTGAGCGGCAATAGCTTGTGTGTCGCACGAGGCGACGGGGTGATCACGTTTCACGACCCGGAATCTGGTTTGACGATCCGCAATCCGCTGTCGATCGGGTGCTGCTGTTCTGCTTTCGCATGTTTGCCCGATCAGAGCAAACTGGCTGCATTTGTTGGAGGGGACCGGATTCACATTCTGGATCTAAAAAAATCGCCATCGACCTGGGTACACGTGATTGAGAAATCCAAACCGTTTGCAGACGTTGTCGCGATGGAATTCTCTGGTGACGGCCGATGGCTCGCGATTTCGACCAGTTTGAGTTCTGAAATCAGCCTTCTAGACACGGATTGCCAGCAGTCTGCAGGACGACTCCAAGGACATCAGGGAATCGTCCGTGCGCTTCAGTTCACATCCGATTCGAAGCGGCTGATTTCCGGGGGCCTGGACGGGACGATTCGTGAATGGTCACTGAATGACCGAAAGCAGCGCCGCGAAATCGTGATCCCGGGCAGGTAATCCGAAATTTCCGCTTAGATCTGGCAGTGGACTTCATGCGGTCCAGCCTGGCAGATCTCTCCTGTTTTCTTCAGCAACACGCCCCGACGAGGGCGACATTGCTGGACAGTCACGCTACAATCTTGCGACTCAATGTGGCTGGCCCGGGTGTGTAGTGCTTTTCTAACTTCGCTCCGGACAAACGGTTCAGACGTTTCGACACGTACTGATGACCTGCTGGCCGCGTCCCGCAAAATTTTTGGAACAATCATGTGGATTGTTCCGCTATCGGCTTCAGGAGGATTTTCGGATATGGCAACGGCGACATTGCCCAAAGCAGGAACTGACAAGAAACTTCCCTACAAGGTCAAGGACATGTCCTTGGCTGACTGGGGCCGCAAGGAAATCGAAATCGCCGAAAACGAGATGCCTGGCCTGATGGCACTCCGCGCGAAATACGGTGCTTCCAAACCACTCAAGGGCGCCCGCATTGCCGGTTGCCTGCATATGACGATTCAGACGGCTGTTCTGATCGAAACCCTGACAGCTCTCGGTGCTGAAGTGACCTGGAGCAGTTGCAACATTTTCTCCACGCAGGATCAGGCTGCTGCCGCCATCGCTGCCACCGGAGTCCCGGTTTATGCGTGGAAGGGAATGACGAATGAAGAATTCGACTGGTGTATCGAACAGACCCTGTACTTCCCGGACGGTCAGCCACTGAACATGATTCTGGACGATGGTGGCGACCTGACTCAGATGGTCCACCAGAAGTACCCTCAACTGCTCGCTGGGATCAAGGGGATCAGCGAAGAAACGACGACCGGTGTACATCGTCTCGTTCAGATGCTTGAACGTGGCGAACTGAAGATTCCGTCGATCAACGTCAACGACTCCGTGACCAAGAGCAAGTTCGACAATCTCTACGGCTGCCGCGAATCGCTTGCTGACGGTATCAAGCGAGCCACCGACGTCATGATCGCAGGCAAGGTTGTTGTCGTTGCGGGTTATGGCGACGTGGGTAAGGGATGTGCGATCTCGATGCAGCGCTACGGGGCTCGCGTGATCGTCACCGAAATCGATCCCATCTGTGCCTTGCAGGCTGCGATGGAAGGATTTGAAGTCACGACGATGGAAGATGCCGCATCCGAAGGGAACGTCTTCGTGACCACGACCGGTTGCTGTGACATCATTCGTGGCGAGCACATCGCGAAGATGAAGAACGACGCGATTATCTGCAACATCGGCCACTTCGATATCGAAATCGACGTTGCCTGGCTGGAAGCTCAGGTCGCTTCCGGCAAGGCCAAGAAGACGAACATCAAGCCAGCCGAAGTCGGCGCCGTCGACAAGTACACCTTCGCCGACACCGGCCGTAGCGTGCTGTTGTTGGCTCAGGGCCGCCTGGTCAACCTCGGTTGTGCAACGGGTCACCCATCTTTCGTGATGTCCAACAGTTTCACGAACCAGACTCTGGCTCAGATCGCTCTGTGGACCGAAACCGAAAAGTATCCACTGGGTGTTCATCGCCTGCCAAAGGAACTGGACGAAGAAGTTGCCCGTCTGCATCTGGAAACGATCGGCGTCAAGCTTTCGAAGCTGAGTCAGAAGCAAGCCGATTATCTCCACCTGCCGATCAATGGCCCCTTCAAGCCAGATCACTACCGATACTAGCACTTTCGTGTTGTGTCGGAGCGTGCGTTTGACGCTTCCACTTGAACGGGATGCGATCTGATTCGCATTCCTGTTGACGATTGACATCGCAGGCCGGGTTTCGATTCTTATCGAAACCCGGCCTGTTTGTTTGCCGAAATCACTGTTTCCGGACATGACGTAACGTAGTTTTTTCACACCTTTGGGTGCATACGTAGGTGAGGAACTCTGGTCGATCGTTGAGTGCAGATTCTCTGAATCTGCTTTTTTGAGCTCAAGGGCTGAAGTGCCGTTGGTGTCATGTCATTGGGATTGATTCCGGCTACAGTCTTCACAAATACTCCGAAGGAGTTACGTCATATAGCCCTGGGTTGCCGCGTTTCGCGGCTACCCAGGGAATCCGTGCAGGAGACTCATTTACCC
>CAXBSB010000010.1:0-58483 GCA_963977965.1 uncultured Schlesneria sp. | reverse complement strand
AGGGTTACCGACGAAGGCCTGCGGGTTTGTGGCGAGTTCAAAAATCTGACTCATCTGTCCATCTGGTTATGTCCCGATGTGACCGGAGTCGGGCTGAAGGATGTCCATGACCTTTCAGTTCTTAAAGTGTCATCCATGACGGATGCCGGCATGAAGGAGGTCGGCAGATTCAAGAGTCTCGTCGAACTCGACGTTAACGATAGCAAGATCACGGATGCAGGGTTCCGGGAAATCGGTCGCCTCAAGAACCTCAGGGAATTGTACGCCCGCGATACCGCCGTGACGGGAGTTGGATTGGCGGAACTGAGGGATGCGGAAGGCCTTACCATGCTTATTCTGAACAATACGCATGTCACCGACGCAGGTCTCCTGGAACTGAGTCAAATCAAAAGCCTGACGCACCTCCATTTGAATAAGACCGAGATCACGGATGCGGGGCTACAGAAAATGGAGGCTCTTCCGAACTTGGTTGGACTGAGTTTACAGAAGACAAAAATCACCGACCGGGGCCTGCCGGCATTGAGCAAACACAAGAACCTGAAGTGGCTCGACATCGGTCTTGGGCCTCCATTCTCTGACGAGGCATACCAAAAACTTCGTCAGTCCCTGCCAGGGACGGATGTCCGAAGACGAGACGGCTTCTGGTAATCAGAGGATTTGCCGTCATGCCATTTGGATCAGGTCGAGTAACTTCGCTGCCGCCTGTTCGGCAAATGCCGCGTCATTGATGTGGTTGTTCAATTCGGTGAGTTCCACGGAACCATGTGTTGCTCGAACCCCATCGTACAGCGCCTGCCTTGCAGCTGAATCGTCAAACGCCTTTCCCGTCTGATCGATCGCTGACACTCCGTTCAATGGAATCACAATGCAAGTCGGCCCCGTCGCGGCGGCGGCTTTGCGGCCGATCTCTTCTCCCAGCTTTCGATTCTCCTCAACCGTCGTGCGCATCAGCGTCACTGTTGGGTTGTGCTGATAGAACTTTCTATCCTTGAACTTCTCGGGGACGGTGTTGGGCGGGCCGAAGTTGACCATATCGAGAGCTCCGACGGAGATGACCTGGGGGATGCCTCGTTTGCCGGCGGCGGTCAGGCGGGTGGGGCCGGCACTCAGGATGCCTCCGACCAGTTCGTCGGCCAGTTCCGTTGTTGTGATGTCCAGGACTCCCGCAATCAGGCCATCGGCGATCAGGCCTTCCATCGCTTCGCCTCCGTTGCCCGTGGCATGGAAGACCAGCACTTCATACCCCGCGGCTTCCAGGATCTTGCGGGCGTGTTCCACACACGGGGTCGTCACGCCAAACATCGTGGCTGCGATCAGAGGTTTGTCGTTTTGAACGTTGTTGGACTTGGTCTGCAGGGTGACCATTCCTGCCATCGCTCGAGCCGCTTCGCCCAGGACCAGCCGGCTGATGCGATTGATGCCAGCGATATCCACCACGGCGTTCAGCATCAGGATGTCTTTGCCACCGACATAGGGGCGAGTCTGGCCTGAGGCGAGGGTGCTGACCATCAGTTTCGGCAGACCGAGCGGCAACGCTCGCATGGCTGTCGTGCCAATCGTTGTGCCCGCGGAGCCTCCCATTGAGAGAACACCTGCCACTTCACCCCGTGCATAGGCGGCTGCGACCAAATTAGCCGCTCCCGTCGCCGCGACCGTGACGGCGTGTCCGCGATCATTGCGTTGTTTGACAGCCTCCAACGAGGTCCCGGCGGCTGCGAACACCTGGTCGCGCGGAATGTCGGCTGGAATCGCAGGAGAGCCAAGACACCCGGTATCTACGACGCGAGTCGCGACACCGTATTCGTGCAACAGGTCTCGCACGAACGCGACTTCACTCCCCTTCGTGTCGAGCGTTCCGAGTAGAAAAACGGACATGTTCTGAATCCTTCAAACTGGGACCGGCCTGCTGCAAGTCACGAACACGGTCGGTGTAGAGCTTCTGATGACGTATCTGGGCCTCAGCCCAACTGGTTGGAAAATCGTTCTTGCCGAGAAGGATGTCCTCAATCGCAGCCCGAACCTGCAGTGCACAGGTATCAGGATCGACACGACCGACACCCGTTCCCAACCCGGGGAATGCTACCGATTTGATCCCGTCAGAAATCGCTTCACCGGCAAGGTGCCCTGCAGGAAAACGACCGTACTTGATCAGCAACAACGTTGCTCGTGCGGCAAGGTAGGCAGTTACAGTATCGTGCAGAATCATCGGCACGCGCATTGTCGGTGCCGCGATCAGAAACGGGATGTTCGAATCATCGGTATCAACAACCTCAGCCGAGCCGACCAGTAACTCACCGTGATGAGCAGTCTTGATCAGGCTCTGCAGGCGGTCCTGAACATGCCAGCCAAAGTGGTGGCTGTAAAGACGGTCAATTCCGCCGTCCATAAACCCGAAGCTGTTCGCGGGACTGACGACGGCATCGACGCGAAGATCGAGGATTGAACCACGATGAATCGTCACGCATTCCAGGTTGCCGCAGTGGCGTTCCCAGGCTTCAGCAAGCGGTGCGTCAACGGCAGCCAGGATAATGCGCATGGGACTTCTGAATCCTGTGTTCTCTGTCGGTAATGCGGGACGCCAAACCTAACAGTCCGTGGCAAAAGGGGTCTGACCCTCTCCGGGCATACGATTTCCAAGTCAGATCGACTGCCCTCCAAAGGGTCTGACCCCTTTTGCCACGGGCTGCTAAGGTGGATGCGATCTAGAACGTCGAGGATGAGTTCGAGGCTTCAACACTTTGAGTCGCACACGGCGACGAGTCAAGCGGACGCCTGACGGGCCGAAAGCCCTGGCTGGGTGAACTGCCGGTCGCTTTGGTCGAAAAATCAAGACACCGAACTCTGACGAGTCCGGCAACTATGAGACGAAGGCTTCGCCCTGCCTCAGGAAAGCGCCTTCGCTGAGCCACCAAACGACATAACCCAGGGAGTTCCCTGGGTTATCGGTATCGGCAGGGGGGGCGTCGATGTCAGATCGCAACCAGATCTTCCAGCGTTCCGTCCGGGAGCTGTCGAAAGGCGGGACCGATGTCTTGCGGGGGGCGGGAATAAATCTTCAGGCAGACGGAATTGTCGTCCACCAGGCCTCGCAACGTCACGAACGAACCAACTGTTCCATCGGCGTTCGTGCAAACGTTCCAGCGAAACTCGTCCAGCCGGGTAAAGCCTTCGGAAAGACGTCCGAAATCGAATTCGAAGCTGATCAGGCGTTCGCGGCCGTCGTCGCGACCGCCAACGATTTCTGTGGATCCCAGGTAGAGCCGGGCTTCCCAGCCGTCTGGAGTCGGATCGCACTGATACCCGACACGAGCCACCCCGGCCAAAGGTTCAAACAGTGCCGCGGTCTGCTGGATGAAAGTATTCAGCCAATCAGGTCGACGGTCGCGTTCCCTGCGATCTCGCTTGTGATTTTCCAACTGCTTCAGCAGGTGATGAACCAACAAATGCGGGTGCGCCAAGGTAAAACTCCAGGTGTCGCGAGTGGTATTGAATCCAAGCCACGTAGGTATCGGGTTGACCACGGCTGCAAACGCGACAAAAAGTCGGAGGAACCGCCACTCGCGAGAACTCGCACGTCAGTCGCGCACCGCGTGACACTGTCTCGGAACGTATCACGTAGGACGGTTCTGACACTCATTCACCGTGCGCGGTTCCGGGTGAGAAATGTGAAGTTTTGCCGAATTCGGAAAGAGGGTTTGTAACTCTTACAGGTTTTCTGGAAGAAAACTGGCCAGACAGGTCGTGGGTGGTTGTGGTGAAAACGTTGTAAGTGTTTACTGAAAATTGGCTTGCGACATGTCAACCTGATCAGCAGGAATTGCCGGTCCGTGGTTTGCTAGGTTTTTTCCGAAAGTCGAGCGGTTTGGTATGGATGCCTGCCACTCGATCCCTTCACATCTCGCTCATCTCGGAACCGGCATGGACGCTTTTTTCCGCAGTCTGCTTATCGTCGGCGCGTTGTCGTCACTGGGCGCTGGCTATCGCACTCCAAATTTCGTAGTCACAGCCCCGACAGCTCAATTCGCCAAACAGGTGGGAGATGCTGCCGAGATCTACCGAAATGAACTGGCCATTGAATGGACAGGCAAGCCGCTCCCCGGCAACTGGTCATCCCCTTGTCCGATCGAAGTCACGGTCGGATCGATGGGGGCTCAAGGGGAAACAACGTTCAACTTTCAAAACGGCGAAGTGTTCGGCTGGAACATGAAAGTTGCGGGGGGTGAGCAGCAGATTCTGGACTCTGTGCTGCCTCATGAAGTCAATCATACGATCTTCGCCTGTTACTTCCGCCGCCCATTGCCACGCTGGGCTGACGAAGGGGCGGCTTCTCTGATCGAGAACGAATCGGAACGGATGCGACTCCGCAAGATTCATGATCAGGTCATGAACACGTCTCGCAAGATCCCGTTGAAGTCACTGCTGGAAATGAAAAACTATCCTCAGGAAAAGCAGCAGGTTTTGACGCTTTACGCCGAAGGCCACTCGCTGGCAGACTTTTTGATTCAGCGCAGCGACAAACGAACCTACGTCGCATTTCTGCAGATGGCTCACGAACAGGGTTGGGAAGCGGCACTGAAGAACCTGTACAACGTGGAGAGTGTCGAAATTCTGGAAGCGGCCTGGGACAAATGGGTCCTAGCGGGAAGTCCGGCGGTTAAGCTGCCCAAGGGAACCCAAGTTGCCGAAGCCACACCACCTCTCGCGAAAAAGGGAAATACGATTCGTGGTCAGTCGCCTGAACCCAAGCCTGTAGCTCGACCACGACTTGACGAGACACCTCGAACTTCAGAACAACCAAACTCTGACGATCTCGAATTGCAGTCGCCATTCCGACAAGAGGGACTCGACGTCGCAGAAACACCTTCTCAGCGAATCAGCCGTGACACGTTGGAACTCCCCCTTCTCAGTCGCGCCGCTCAATCCGGTGCTGCACGAGTTCCTCGTGAAAAGCCAATGCGACCATTTTCGGAATAGATGAAACGATTCCCTGAAATCGGCGAAGTAGTGGATGCGGTGAATCCAACATCATGTGATGGGGACGTGAATCTGGCCGCGGCCATTTGTCGCTGTGAGTTGATTCGCATCTCTCTAAATGCGTGACTTCTTCACGTGGCAACCTGCCCTGATGTTTGCAAATTGAGCCGTCAAAACCACTGGCAGCTCAAGGCCGCTGCCAGTGCCACCCAACGCGGGTAACGATTTCCTGGTTGTCCACAATTGGAGAATCGAAGCCCGGCATCATACGGAAGCGTCAAACCGTTGCTCTGACCTGACACGGACACGCGACTGACATCGACTCTGCGAACGAGGGTCAGAACGAGGTCTACGAGCCGTGAGCTGCGCGGCGAAGCCGGTCATTGAGTGCGCGACCGAGTCCCTCGTCGGGAAATCGATGGGCGCAAATCAGATCGAGTTTGGCTTGATCCAAACGATGGAGGGCCTGAAAGAAACGGGATGCGGCTTCGACGAGGTTTCCTGTTGGAGAAAGTATCTCAGCGGCCGTGATTCCCGTGGGGATTGGTCCTGACAGTGAAATTAGTCCTGTTCGAGTTCCTTTAGGAATCTCGGTGGAATTCTCGATAATTATCAGCCGCGTTCTAGGTGCGTAGTGACTCTCCAGCATTCCGGGTGCGGTTGGTACGTTGTTCGATACCTGGGCTGGTAACGAGATCTTTCCGATCAGAGCTTCGATGGCTTCCTGTGGGACTCCTCCCGGTCGTAGCAGGATCGCTTCGTCGTTGTTGATCTGCAGGATCGTTGATTCTACCCCGACACGACACGGGCCCCCGTCCAGAATGACATCGACGCGATTGCCCAGTTGTTGCCAGACATGCTCCGCCGTCGTGGGACTCAATCGTCCGAATGGATTGGCACTGGGAGCAGCAACCGGCAGGTCGGCGAGTTTCAGCAGGGATCTCGTCAGCGGATGATCGGGAACTCGAACTCCTACTGTCGATAGACCTGACGTCACCAGATCCGGAATGGCTGGGGATCGGGGAAGAATCAGAGTCAGTGGACCGGGCCAGAATTGTTCGGCGAGTTTTAGGGCCAGCGGCGGAAAGTCACTGACGACGCGTGGCCACCAGTCGATCTCGGGCAGATGGACAATCAACGGATCAAAGAACGGGCGATCCTTGGCGGCGAAGATGCGGGCAACTGCCTGTGCATCCAATGCGTTGGCTGCCAGTCCGTAAACCGTTTCCGTAGGGATGGCAACCAGCCCCCCTTGTTTCAAGGTTTCGGCTGCCCTCTGCAAATCGACTTCGACCGTCATCAAAAGTTCCAAAGTGAATAGTTCGGTGCGGGTCGCACGTCCGTGTCGCGTCGAAACACGGGCTGGCAGGGCGAGGCTCCTGCCGAGCCGCTAAGTCGATGTGGGCCAACTCCCAAAGCGGCTCAGCAGGAGCTTCGCCCTCCCGTTCATTAAACCCCCGCAGGGCACCACGCTTACGTTGGAATCGATCCAAGCATCCCAAATTCTACAGGCATCATGCTGCCTTTGCCTGTGCCGTTTGACCAGCCCAGGCGATCCAATCTGTCACTTCTTTCAGATCCGGTCGTTCGCTGCCCCGCAAAATCCGCTCGCCTGCAGACGTCGCAACGAACGCATCGACTTTTTTCAACAAAGCCTGTGGTTCGGCTCGTGCCAGTTCCTCGCGATGGCTGATGCCACACGCGGTCAGGAATTGAGCGTCGTGGCCTCGCAGGTTCGGGACAGTGCAGCAGAGTTCCGCCTGCATCTGCCATGTCAGAATCGTCAAGGAGTCGATGTGTCGATCATTCAACTCTGCTTCGACTTTTTCTGGATCAGCCGAAAGCAGATCTCCTACGGACTTGATCCCATGCTTATCCAGAATCGCTGCGGTCTTGGCTCCAATCGAAGGAGCTTTCTCGACGGGCATTTCACGTTCCAGATAGAACCGGTTCCGATCATGCGGTGCGGCTGGCGGTAGCCCCTTCGCAACAGGCTCAGGCTTTGAGACCTCTTCGACAGGTCCTGCCGGTTCGGGCTTCAATGCAGGTTGTTTAGGAACTTTCGTCTTGGGCTTGGCAACTGGCTTTGGCTGAGTGACTTTTGCGGGTCGAGGTCTGGCAGGAGTACCAATGCCGTGAGCGACCCCGATCGGGGACGGGGCTTCGGCATCGAGTTCTTCCAGCGGCTTTTTCAAGACCTCTTCGGCATGGACCTGGCGGATTGTGAAATCGTCATCGGTCAGTGAATCGATGACTTTTCCCGTTGCCTGAAACTCTTTGAAGGTCGCTTCGACAATCGCTCGCTCCTTCGCGTCCTTCAGTTTCTTCGTGACCCAGAAGATTGGAATCGTCAGTTGCGACATCACTCCCAGCAGTGTGATGTTCACTGCAGGTGGCGTCGCATTCGCTTCAGCCAGTGCCCGTTCCATGATTCTTGCGTAGCCGACAACCGCGTGGCCGATCAGCCTGGCAATCCGATCTTTCATTTCCTGATCGAGGCCCGTGGGAGGATCTTTCACTCCCTTCTTCATGTCGTAATGTTCGATACAGACTTCATAATGCGGATTGGCCAGATCTGCACCTGCTCGCACCATCTGAGCCAGCCAGTCATCTCCCATCGGAACAGTGACCTCAGGCCAGCCACCCAGATCGGCTTCCAGGATGTCGGTCAGTTCGCGGTAAGCACAGGCGATACTCCATTCCGCGGCACGATGGACAATTCCTTCCGCTTCGCACTGGCCTGTATGGAATGGCTGGATCGGATCCGTGTAATAGTGGCTCAACACGCCAGCCGCGTAGATCGCATCCTGCCACTTGCGATCTCGCAGTGCTGCGACAGTGGTGCCATACCACTTTTGTGTCGCATCAATCGCTCCGCCCCAATAGTTGTCTCGCACGTGCAGAACGTGATTCTTGAAGTCTTTGAAGGTGTTATCCGGAGCCTTCGACCCGTCGAGATAAATTTCGACGTGCTTCAGACACAGGTTTCGCCAGTTCTCTGCGATGTCGCCCCGGATCTGATTGAGTGCGTCCAGAGCCAGCTTGTGGTGAGTACTGGAGCACTTCCAGGCAAACAGGACGTTGAAGAGTGTTGACGACATTTTGTTTCGGCCAGGAACGAAGTGAATGGCGATAGCAGGACGCTCAAGCAGCAGAAGTGAGGCGTTTCGCGGCCACAGTGATTACAGGTTGGCAGAACGGAAGATCCACTGTGGCCGTCAGTAACGTTGGCGCGGATGCTCTCAAAACCGCCTGAAACGGGCAAGATCAGGTCCACGGACCAGATGCCGTTACTCCGCCCAGCCGTTTCCCATCCAATTTCGCCGCCGGGCACAGGCGCACTCTCCCTGAATTTCGTAGTCTATCTGCCCTTCACACAGTCGCTACAATCGCTATAATCGCTACAACCGTTACAATCGCTACCGTGCAGGCGTTGCCGACGGAGGTGGGTGTCGACAGTCGGCACCTCTGGGATTCGATCTCGAATGCGAGGCACAAAATGCATGTAATTCAGCAGTTATGGCAAGACGAGACCGGTCTGGTCTTGTCGGCAGAAGTTGTCACGGTAGGAACATTGGGCGTTCTGGGTGCTGTCGTCGGCCTGAACGCGGCGGGAACCGCAGTCGATCTGGAATTGAAAGAATTTGCCGGCGCCATTCGCAGCCTGGACCAGAGTTACGGATATGTCGGCCATCAATCCTGCCGAGCCTGGTCAGCGGGATCCTATTATCGCCAGCAGGACGTACAGACGTCGCTGGCTGATCTGTGCGCCGATGGTGCGACAGACATCAAGGCCATTGAGAAGCACGTTCAGCAACAGCGGTCGGTGATTCTGCCGGCAGCCCCGCATCCGCACGCAGACACCCCCGAGACTGTTCCGGTAACCCCGAATCAGATCCCCGTACCACAGCCAAAGCGCGACGTTCCTCCCAAGGGAGCGACTGAGCCCGAGACAAAGTCTCCTCAAACCTGATGAATTCCCGCAGACAAACGTGTCGCGTGAATCCATCCGCAATCAGAATACAAATCGCCCAATCCGTCACTGATGGTTTGGGCGAGCTGTTTTTCGTGCTTTACGGATTTACCACAGCGAGGAATTGAAAATGAAATTGCAGGTAGGGACAAAGCTCATTTTTCTGATCAAGTCCACCGATTGGTGACTTTGAATACACCCTCGCTGACTTGTATTTCTCACTCTTTCCTCCGTGCATCTCCGTGGTAAACCCTCTTCAATTCGCCAGTCGAGTGATACCGTTTTTCAATCGAGCCACGTTGAAGTTGATCAACAGGCCAATCTTTTTGCCGCTGAGTTTCAGATATGAAAGCAACTGAGCTTCATAAAGGGGGATGATCTTTTCGACAGATTTCAATTCGACAATGACTTGAGATTCTACGAGCAGATCCAGGCGATATCCGACGTCGAGGTGGATTTCTCCGTAGCGGACGGGCAACTCCACTTCAGTCTGTACCTCCAACCCTCGCTGGCGAAGTTCGTACGCCAGACAAGCCTGATAGGCCGATTCCAACAAACCTGGCCCCAGTGCGGTATGAACCTTCATCGCGGCATCAACAATCTGGCCGGTGATGTCGTTGAGTTCCATGCGGGATCTCACTAATAAGTTTTACCGCAGATCGTCGTATGGCATCGATACGCCAGAATTCTCGTGAAAAGACCCGAACAGTATTTGATCGTTGGCCTCGAATTTTCAATCGATTTCTCTGATTCGAGCGAACTAAAGAAGGTTTACCACGGAGGTCACTGAGATTCACGGAGGGAAAAGAGTGAGTAAGGCAGACCAGAGAGGGCTTTCTGCAAAGTCATAAACCATGAACCGCTCAATGGACGTCAGCCTGAACTTACTTCCACTTGCCGCAATTTCTTTCTCAATAACTCTCTGTGTACCTCTGTGCCCTCTGTGGTAAAAACTCTTCCCTACAACATTCGCCCATCTTCCATGCGGACGACTCGGTCTGCGATGTCCAGGATGCGTGTGTCGTGAGTCACCATCAGGACGGTGCAACCCTGTTCACGGGCCATCGCTTGAACCAGTTCCACCGCCTGTCGACCTGAGTGGCTGTCGAGAGCCGCGGTTGGTTCGTCAGCGAGGATCAAGCGTGGCTCACCCGCCAGAGCGCGTGCGATTGAAACGCGTTGCCGCTGGCCTCCTGAGAGAGCGGTTGGATAGTAGTCCAGTCGATTGGCCAGCCCGACTTTGGCGAGCATCGCTTCGGCTCGATGCTTTCGTTCGCGGACAGAGATTGCAGCATCGAGTTGAACAGACATCTCAACGTTCTGCCGTGCGGTCAGGAAATCGAGCAGGTTATGCAGTTGAAAAACGAAACCCGTCTGGCGGCGTGAGGCAATGATTTCCTCGCGTGTGGCCCCGTACAGTTCACGGCCAAGAACCTGGACGCTCCCTTCCATAATGGCTCGCAATCCGCCAATCAGACTGAGCAGGGTCGTCTTGCCGCACCCTGAGGGACCGGTCAGGATCACAACTTCACCCGCGGCAATTTCAAAGTCGACGTCGAAAAGAATCTGTTTGCGAAGCTCACCTTCACCAAAAAAGTGATTCAGTCCCCGCACACGGATGGCAGGTCCTTCTGACCCCGTGGCGAATGAGGCAGACTTCGCTGTTGTGTCAGTAATCGTTGTCACGACTTCGTCCTCGTCAACATTCACGCTTGCGATGGAGTTTGTAGAATTTGTTCGCCAATTTCAGAAAATCTCTGCAGGGTCTGCGGCACGCAATCGACGCATAGCCAATAACCCCGAAACGGTACACATCGTGAACGTCAACACAAACACTTCAATCGCCCGGTCCCAGGTCACATACATCGGCAGCATGGTCGCCGCCTTCGCCACGGCAAACAGTGCCATTCCCAGAAGCGATCCCGGAATGAACCCCGCAGCGGCCAGGATCAATGCTTCCTGCACAACCACCGATGCTAGATACCGGTCCGTGTATCCCATCGCCTTCAGCGTCGCGAACTGAGGAAGGTGATTCGAGATGTCGGTGTAGAGAACCTGATAGACGATCGCGAAACCAATCACACAGCCGACAATCGTTCCCAGAGTGAACACGAATCCAATCGGGGCTGTTCGTGTCAGAAAGTCATATTCGCGTGCGACCACTTCATCAGTCGTCATCACGGTCATTTCGTTTCCATACATCGCTGCCAGGTCGCGCTGAACCTGCTTGCTGTCGGCACCTGGTTTCAGTCGAATCAGGCCGACCTGCACGATACTTGATCGCGGATCGTTCATGATTCGCAGGTAATTCGCGGTGCTGGTGACGAAATTTCCGTCAGCCTGAAAGCCCGCCCCGATCGTAGTAACGCCCGCAATTCGAATCAGGCGTCCATTAATCTCGGCAGCAACGGGTTCACCATGTCGAACGCTCTTTCCCACGGGCCCGAATTCCGGGCGCGAGGCTGCGTCGAAGATGCCGACATCGGGTGCCAGTGTGATCGGGAGCAGTTCCTCCAGACCATCCGCTTCGAATGTTGCATAATCAGGTTCCATGCCGAAGACGAACAGACGTCGCTTTTCACCATTCCAGGGATTCTTCCACATCGCCATACCGACATACAGTGCGTAGACATTGGCAACCCCTTCATGTCCCAGTGAGCGGGCGATGTGCCGCTTCGCAAAGGGCTCAAGCTGCATGAATGTCTTCGTATTCGGACTGAGCAGCACCAGATCCCCTCGCAGGTGCCTCGCCACCGATGTGGCACTGCGGTAAAGAGCGTCGAGGAAACCGAGTTGCATCCACATCAGCAGCACGGCAACGACGACACCGGTCACAGCAACGGTGAATTTGGCTTTCGAATGCGTGAGCTGCAGCCACGCGATCGGCAGGTCGCGCCACATTATCGAGTTCCGCCTACGTTGATGATGACTTCGACTCGAGCGTTCGAAAGCTGCGCGACTGCGGGAGGAGCATCAGCCCCCAGGCGAACCCAGACCTCCACCACGCGCGCATCGGTGTCTGCCACAGGGTCGGTATTGAAGATATCCTTTCGCTGAACAACGAAACCAAGTCGTTCAACCTCACCTGTCACTTCCAGCTTTAATGTCGGGATGCGAACCTGAGCTGGCTGGCCGACACGAACTCGAGCCAGATCTGCCTCGTAAACTTCGGCGATCGCATACATCTGATCGACGTCACCGATTTCGACGACTCCCCGCTCACCAACCCGCTCACCGGTTCTGGAGTGAACCCGCAGCACAGTCGCAGCAGACGGAGACCGGATCTCGGTCAACCGCAGATCCGCTTCTGCCTGGCGGAGTGCCGCGCGCGCTTCGTCAACCTGTCGCTCGGCGACGACCACATCCGTTTTGCGAGGGGTCTTCAATGACTCCAGTTTTGCTTCGCTCTGACGGATATCGAGAACTGTCTGATCTCGCTTTAATCGGGCTTGTTCCAGGCTCGACTGTGAACTCGCCTTTCGTTCGCGCAAGGCTTCTTCACGGGTCAGATCGATTTCGGCCTGAGCCAGTTCCTGCCGCTGGCTGGCAATCAAGGCTTCCTGAGCGACGATGTCAGATGGCTTGGCGGCTTCGCGAGTCTGTTCCAGACGGGCTTCAGCCAGAGCCAGCATTGCTTCGGCATGGCTGACGGCAGTCTGTCGGCGTTCGTGAGCGTCCAGAACGGCAATCACTTCGTTCTCGGCGACACGTTGTCCTTCGACGACGTTGAGTCGAGCAACCCGGACGGCATCCATCGTTGAAGGAGCTGCGAGGGCTCGGACTTCGCCACGTGGAGACAATCGTCCCCAGGCCCCGATATGGTTCAGTTCGCGAACCACAGGCGCCGGGCTTTGAGCGGATGATTCGCCGGGAACGACGATGACCCCGGTTCCAAATCCCGCTCCGATGGTTACAGCGACAAACAGAAAAACAATCGCCATGATGCGGCTGGACCGCGAAAATTTAGTTGCGGGCATATTGCACCTCCTCGGCCGGTTCCGTCATCGGCGGACGGGAACTGAGTCCGTATAGAAATTGCAGGACTTCGCCGTGCATGGGGTCATCCTGGGAAATCAATCCCAGCAGCTTCCAGAGCATCAGCCCATCCAGGGCGAGCCAGATGATGATTTGCCAGAGACCGTCTGACGGCTGCTGCAACATTCGCTGCCGCAATCCTTCCGCATGTTGCTTGAGTGGCTCCAGCAACTTGGGATTCACAACAGCCGCTGCGATGGCGGCGTAAAAAAGTTGTTGGGCTTCTGAAGCCTGTTTCGAATCGGCAGGCGCCACATCGCCACGCAGTTCCGGGTGACCGACCTTCATCATCGCTCGGACTCGACGTCCCGCCAGTTCAGGGTCGTCGGCAGCAAAGCGGTCGACTTCGCGAATCAGACGCTGCGCGAAATGTTCCAGCATGGCTGTGACGAGTGCGTCTTTCGTCGCAAAGTGATGAGTCAGCCCCCCTTTGCTGACACCCGCCTCGCGAGCCACCCCATCCAGAGTGAGTGCCCCCAGGCCATCCCGAGTGACAACTCGAATGGCCGCATCCAGCAGATCTGCAGTCGCCAGCATCAAGCACTCCTTCGTGAATCTTCTCGTGCTGCCAAAGCATCCAACCCCGCGAATCAGCAACAGACCATCAGCCGGAACGCGCTACGGCCTGTTGATTTCACTTGTTTTGGTAGGTTTGCTGGCGCGATCGTCCGAACCGTGGGCTAGCGCCCTGCGGCTGATGGTCCAACTCGGAATCGATGTGGTTCCAAACAAATTTCCAAGACGACAAAATTTCCAGTTTCAACCCATCAGCCGGAACGCGCTAGCGTCCGGTTTCGATAGTCGATGCAAATTCCATTCGAAGAGAACCGGACGCTAGCGCGTACCGGCTGATGGTCTATTACTATTCAAACCGTGCAACCCGATCATGCGCTGGTTCCTGCCAGCGCTGGCCACCCTCACCCGCTCATGGTGTGCAAACAGTACGGTGGGTACGGGAAAACCTGCTTCACGATGCCAAAAACAAATTGAATCAACAGGCCGGCTAGCGTCCGGTTCGAGCAACAGTCGCAACCAACTATCTGACAGACACTTACAACTCTTTGCTCACTCCAAACCGACCGCACAATTCGGAAAACATACTATTCAGTCGGTTTTTTATAGGCGCAGGTCTGAATCATTTCCACTCGAATCTTGTGACCGGCCTTCAATTTGTTGAAGATTGACTTCATCGCCACATGCCATTCATCAGGAGTCACCGATGAACCCACGCTTTCCAAACATGGTGCAGTCCCGCCGGGACTTGCTGGGGACCATCGCGGGCGGTTTTGGATCGGTGGCACTAGCGAACCTACTTGGACAGCATGCGGTTCTCGCAGACGCCCCCAAACCCGAATGGAACGGCGGCCTGCATCATCCAGCCAGGGTCAAACGGGTCATTCAGCTTTTCATGAATGGCGGCGCCAGCCAGATGGACCTTTTCGACTACAAGCCAGAACTCTTCAAACGAGCTGGTGAAAAGTTTGACCCCGGGACCAGCGAACGGGTCGAGGCGGCGACCAGTGCTCCAGGCAACGTCTTGAAGCCGCCGTTCGAATTGCATCAGCACGGGGAATGCGGACGATGGATCAGTGATCAGCTGCCTCATCTGGCTCGTCACGTCGACCAGATGGCCTTCTTTATGGCCATGAAATCGAAAACGAATGTCCATGGACCGGGCAGCTATCTGATGAACACGGGATTCCTGCTGCCGGGATTTCCCTGCCTGGGCGCCTGGATCAGTTATGGGCTAGGCAATCTGACGGACAATCTGCCGACCTTTGTCGTGCTGCCTGATGCTCGAGGGCTGCCGTACAATCAGAAAGGGAATTTCTCATCCGGGTTCCTGCCGGTGACTCACCAGGGAACGATCATCAATACAACTCTGCCGGAACCGATCGCGGATTTACGAGCCCCGGCCTCTGCCAAGTTCATTACACCAGAAGCGGATCGAGAAGGCTTGGCGCTCTTGCAGCAGCTCAATCGCACTCACCTCGAAGCCAACGATCACGATTCGCGCCTGGAATCTCGGATCAAGTCTTATGAACTCGCTGCGAAGATGCAATTGAGTGCTCCGGAAGCGTTTGATCTCAGCAAGGAAACGGCCGAAGTTCAGCAGATGTATGGTCTGCAGGATAAACCGACTGAGGATTTCGGAAAGCGATGCCTGCTCGCCCGACGGCTGATTGAGCGTGGTGTTCGGTTCGTTCAGGTCTGGAGCGGTGCTGGCGGGCCTTCAAACAACTGGGACAATCACGGTAGTATCGTCAACGAACTGGCTCCGATGTGCCTGTCGACCGACAAGCCGATTGCAGCTCTTCTGACAGACTTAAAGCAGCGCGGACTGCTGGAAGACACTCTCGTCCTGTGGAACACCGAATTCGGACGGATGCCGTTTTCACAAGGAAGCCAGGGCCGAGACCACAACGGTGGATCGTTCGTGGGCTGGATGGCAGGTGCGGGTGTCAAAGGGGGAACATCCTACGGCGAAAGCGACCCGTGGGCCTGGCGTGCTGTTCGCGATATCACAACGAACTATGATTTCCATGCGACGGTGCTGTATCTCATGGGGATCGACCACGAACGCCTCAGCCTGAAACACAACGGAGCCAACCGCCGGTTGACCGATGTCCATGGACACGTCGTCCGGGAACTGCTGACTGGCTGAATTCGATTGAATTCGTGGTGAGCGTTGGAGGTACAGAGTCCGACTCGGTATCTTGAGTGGGAATTCCGATCAAACCTCTGGAGACGTCCCCCATGAATCGCTTGTTCGTTGCGGTCACTGTTTACCTGCTTTCGACGACCCGTCTGTTTGCTGGTGCTGCCGACGGTCAGCTGGACATCTACTTTATTGACGTCGAAGGTGGTGCCGCGACGTTGATTGTCACTCCCGCCGGAGAATCCCTGCTGATTGACTCGGGCTATCCCGACAACGGCGGTCGGGATCGGGATCGGATTCTGTCAGTCATTCAAAAAGTGGCGAAGCTCGATCACTTGGATCACATTGCCGTATCACACTGGCATCTGGACCATTTCGGGAACCACGCGGCACTCGCCGACAAGATCAAGATCAACAACTTCTGGGATCGCGGTATTCCCGAGTCGCTGCAGGAAGACAACAAGTTCGGCGAACGGATCGCTCTGTACCGGGCGGCATCGCAGAATCAGAGCAAGGCGGTGAAGGCAGGGGACACGTTCACTCTGCAGTCGAAAGAGACGCCGCTTCACATCAAGATTGTCACCGCCAGCGGCGAAGTCATCCCCAACGAAGGTCCAGCGAATCCTCATGCGGGGTTACATAAGCCGCAAGCCGAAGACACTTCCGATAACGCGAAGAGCGTCAGCATGCTCATGACGTTTGGCAAGTTCCGATTCCTGACCTGCGGCGACCTGACCTGGAATACAGAAGCCAAGCTGATGACACCGAACAACCCGGTCGGGCAGGTTGACTTGTACATGGTCACACACCATGGATTGAACGTCAGTAACAACCCTGTGATGGTTCTGGCTCTGGATCCCCGTGTGGCAGTGACGTGCAACGGACCGACGAAAGGGGGCGCCGCGGAAACGATCGCAACATTGAAGAACGTGAAGTCCTTGCAGGCGATGTATCAGTTGCACCGCAACGTCAAGCTGTCGGAAAAAGACCAGGCGCCGCCTGAGAACATCGCCAACCAGGAAGAGACCACGAACTGCCAGGGAAACTGGATCAAGGCTTCGGTGGCGAAGGATGGATCCAGCTACACAATCCAGGTCGGTGCCAACGGGCAACCGAAAGAGTTCAAGACTCGCTAAGTTGCTGTAAGCTGGCATTTCCGCGGTGTCTGCAGAACGGATGAGAAATTGGCATTGCTGATCGGCATGGACGAAGCAGGTTTGGGACCAAACCTGGGGCCATTCGTAGTGGCGGTGACTGTCTGGAGAGTACCAGGCGACCCCGCAGCATTCGATTTCTGGTCAGAATTCAAGACGGTCCTGACAAACTCGCCCACGAAGCAGGATCAGCGGCTGTTCGTGGCTGATTCAAAACAAGTCTTCAAACCACATCAGGGACTCGGCCCCCTCGAACGAGGGGTCTGGTCGGCGTTGACGTTGTCCGGTATCGACCCTCAGACGTTTCCAGCCTTGCGACGCAGTCTCTCGCGACCATTGACTCAACAACGGCCTGCGCAGGTTTTGACCTTGGAATCCGCGACGAAGAACCGGGGGTCGTTGTTTGACACGCAGGAACTTACCGCCGCCAGGTCTTCGATCCATACCCGGATGATTCCTGCGGACCAGCAACCGTTGCCGTGGTACGAGAATGATTTCCAGCTTCCGATCGAGCCCCTCAATTTCGATGCGCGTGATCGCTGGCGAGACCTCTGCAAACAACGAGGCATCGAACTGGTTGCCATGCGTGCCGACGTCGTCGAACCTGCCAGGTTCAATCGACTGACCAAAGAGTTCGACAATAAGTCGAAGGTCACATCGGGATTGGCGATGACATTGCTGGGCGATGTCTGGGACCCCACGGGTGAGGAAGCCTTGATTGTCGCCGACAAACATGGTGGCAGAAATCGTTACGACTCACTGCTGGCGGAATCGTTCAAGCTGCCCGTCGAGTGCCTCAAGGAAGGTGCAGACCTCAGTGCCTATCGCGTCGGCAATGGGGAATTGCGGTTTCAACCGCGAGCGGAAGCCCATGGCCCCGTCGCACTGGCCTCCATGACCGCAAAGTACCTGCGCGAAGTTGCCATGGAACAGTTCAATCAGTTCTGGCAGCGCCGGATCCCTGGCCTCAAGCCAACTCAGGGATATCCGGTTGATGCCAAGCGATTTCGTGACCAGATCGCTGACGAGCAAACCCGGCTGCAAATCAGCAATTTCGAACTGTGGCGAGACCGATAGCTGCCCGCGGCAAAAGGGGGCAGACCCTGGCGCCGGCTATTCCAGGACTTCCATCTGCAACTGGCCGATCACCAGCATCAACGAGGCGAAGCTGCTGAGTGCACTGGGACCGTCGTCACTGAGGCTCGAATCAGACAGTTTCAAATGTGCTCCGCCGATGCCGCCTCGTCCCAAGGTGGCATCGAGTGGAATCCAGTGTCCGTCGAGATTCGCTTCGGTCCACATGTGCCCACCAAAAGCACTCAGGCTGTCGACATACACCAGACCGACAACTACGCGCGATGGAATCCCTTTCGCCCGCAACATCCCCGCCAGCAGCACAGCATGCTCAGTGCAGTCACCTTCCAGGGTTCTGGCAACTTCGCCCGCCGATGCCATGGCAGTGGAAAAGTTCTTCTTTTCCAGCTTCTCGTGCACATACTTTTCCATACGCCGCGCGATCTTTGCGGGATCCGTTTCATCTCCGGCAGCCTTGTTCGCGTGCTCTTTAACCCGAGCATCGTCCGCTTGCAGGTATTGAGTCGATGCCAGGAATTCGGCACCGACATCCTTGATGGCCGCTTTTTCGGGAATGGGGAGTGCAATCACGGTCACTTCCGAGACTTCATCCGAGACCTTTGTCACCTTCTGGCTTTCTCCAGATGGCAGCAGCCCCTCGGCATCCTTTCCCTTGGTGGTGACACGGTACTTCACTGACTTTGTCGAGTGAGCATTTGGAATCTTCTTCACTTTGACCAAGGTACTGACCGCCAGATCGAGTTCCGATCCTGAAATCGCTTTCAAGGCTTCCGTCTTGTCGACCAGATAGAACGCCATCTCAGTCCCCAGCATGCTGGTACCGGTCTTGATCGCTTCACCTGCCTCATCAACGAATGCGTTCATCACCATGCCCGGCAGAACGGATTGAGTCATCTTGATCTTCAGCAGTTTGCGAGTCTTCCCTTCCAGAAGTGTCGCATCTTCCAGATCCGCTCCTGCCACGAGCTTGATCGTGGCGACCTTGTTGAATTCCGGCATGAATGCTTCGAACGATCTCGATTCCCCCTTCTTCAGCGGCGATTCTTTCAGCAACCGATCCTGATAGGCGGGCGACTTGACCTCTTTGCGCCATGCCTGAGTCGATTCCTTCGCCTTGCCATCCACGGTCTGTTTCAACTTCAGGGTATCACCGGAAATTGTCCCCATCGTCGATGTGGAACTGGCAGGCGGGTTGGCCGATTCGTAACTGAATTTTCGCAATTCCCCATCGGCGGTCTCTTCGGTAATCAGCGTGGTGCGCATGACGAGCGACTGACCGAAACGCTTGATCGTCATATTCGCAATCGTGATACACCGGACCATTTCCTTGCCATCCTGTTCGAATGGCTCTGTTGAGGAATGGGCATATCCGATCCGCTGACCGCTGAGATAGATCACCTGCCACGAATCAGACTTTTCAATCTTCGTTGCCGCACGCGCCTCGGAGACCTGCAAAATTCCAAGAGACAGCGTCAGGGTCAAACAAACGCCAACCGCACTGAAAAAGCGAGTTTGCATGGAAGATGTTCCGAGGGAAATTGGTACCAGTTGCGAGATCTGTTGCGTCTCGAAGTATAACGTCTGAGGCAGACGTGGCGAAGTGGTTCAAGGTTGGAATCCACGGCAATCGCTTTTTTCAAAGCAACTTAAGAAATGGGTACCACGGTTTTGGAGTTGCTCATTCCTTGGAATGAAGTGTGATGTGAGAGTCCACATCAGACCTTGGAAGAGCATTTTTGACACCCCCAGTTTTGGTAGATTCGGCCCGGAGAGGGTCTGACCCCTTTTGCCACGGGCTGCCAGCGTCCGGTTATCTTTCTGTTTTCGACAGACAACATCCGGAAAATCAGGATAATGGTCCGCGCGATGAGGCATGATCAACAGGACTGTCCAGTCTTCCTCTGTGCCTTCTCCGTGCCCCCTGTGGTAAACCTGCATTCAGTCTTTCATTGGGTGTCTGTCGAGAAGCAAAAGATAACCGGACGCTAGCCGGCCTGTTGATTTAATCGTGGTTGGCCTGATGACGCAATAT
Source organism: uncultured Schlesneria sp. (assembly GCA_963977965.1). Taxonomy (GTDB): domain Bacteria; phylum Planctomycetota; class Planctomycetia; order Planctomycetales; family Planctomycetaceae; genus Schlesneria. The sequence continues at coordinate 38,561 of CAXBSB010000010.1, read as the reverse complement.
AACGACTTGCACCAGACAAATGGATGGCAGTCAAATGGACTCCTCTCCCCTTTGCGCCTTTGCGTGAAACTCTGATTTCTTCATACGAAACTCCGTCTGGAAGGGCGTGGCGCAGGTTGGTGACGCATGAATCGTTCATGACGTGAACGAAGAGGAGTTCACGCAAAGACGGGAAGACGCAAAGGAAAGACGTGGATTCAAACACATTGTGTGGAGCATCGACGATCGAAACCGGACGCTAGTGCGTGCCGGCTGATGGGTTGATTGCAAACAACGATTGTTAAGCGATCATGGGTGTACGCAGATTCGGAATTCTGCGAAGTATTGGAACGGCGTCCCAATAGCTTCAGGGCGTCGTGTCACTCAAGAAATCAGCCGGTACGTGCTCGCGTCCGGTTGCGAGAGTTGATGCGGATTCCATGCGAAAGAGGAGGCGAACTGGATGTGAGCGCGTACCGGCTGATGGTTGTATTGCAGCCAGCGATTGGCACGCATGCAGTACAGTCAAATCGTATACGGCACTTTCAAAGTAAGCTCGGTCATGAAAACTCAAGAGGAAGAGACGGACACGAATGAATGTCCTTCCTACATGGCGTGATCCAGCCCCCTTCGCATTGTGCCAATCGGCGCGCTGCAGACCTGCGTTTTGGCCTGTAGAAAGCAGACCGGACCATCTTTTAGAAGGGTTCACCTTCAAAAAGAGGTCCGGTCGGAATTCGTCGAGTTCGCAGCAGTGAGGTGGCCAGTTTTTGTCACTCACTGCCGTCATCGAAGTCAATTACTTTGTATCAGCGTAGACCTTGGTGGCTTCTTCACGGACCACAGGTTCCTGCAGGCCAGCACCGGTCATGCGAACTCGCATCCGATGATTCCCTTCCTGCACACCCTTCACATGGACACGGTAGACAACCACAGAACCAGGAGCAACCTGATCGAGTGTCTTGAAGAGGATCTGGCGTCCTTCGACGATGGCGTCGACTGGGGCTTTCACCGTCTTCAATTCCATTTCTGGCGGAAGTTCGCAAGCGATGGAGACACCTGTGGCAGCCTTCGATCCTTCGTTCTTGACACGGATTTCGTAGGCGGTTTCGGCTCCGATTTCGACAGGATCGTCGATATCGACGAGTTCCATCGTCAGCGATGCAATCCCTTCGACGTGCGTCTGAGCTTTTGCTTCAGCACGGATGCCGGAGTCTGACAGGACCGACACCGTGTGAGCGAAGTCACCCAGAGCGATCGCATTCAGTTCACAGGTGACTTGAGCGGACTGGCCGGGTTCCAGTCGTCCGACAAACCACTGTACCGACTTCGCCGATGCATCGTATTTGCCGTTGCGATCTGCTGAAACGAACTTGAATCCATCAGCGACCGCCTGAGAAATACGGATGTTGTTGTTGGGGATGCTTCCGTCGTTGGAAACGGTCAGAGTGTACTTGGCGTTACGTCCCTTGTATCGCAGAGCCGGACCATCGACAGCGATCTTCAGGCTTGGTGCGATGACGTTAAGTTGCGACGAAGTAGTTGCTCCCGCGTCTGAGTTTGACGTGACAGCGACATTAATCGTCTGTTGACCTCCCTTGATGGCATACAGTGGCAGTCGCACTGGCTGGGTTTCGCCAGGACCGATTGAGCCGACTTCCATCACGAGGCGTTCGCCAGCCGACTTGTGTTCCAGTCCGTCTGATAGGCGAGCTTCAACTTTCACGTCATAAACGGTTCCCGTTCCTGGATTGGAAACGAGGATCGTCTGAGTCGCAGGATCACCCAGCATGACTTCTGCGGGCCCCTTCAAGGCGACCTTCAGCAGTGGCTCTTCCACTCGGAACGATGCCGAAGCAGCGCCCGTGAAACGGACCTGAGCCGTTGCACCGAGGTCACCACGACGGCTTGGGATCAACTTCACCGCGATCTTGCGATCGGCACCTGGTGCCAGTGAATCGAATGACCACGTCACCTTGTCACTGGATGCTACGGGCTTCGGATCAGCACCAGTCAAACGAACAGTGCTGGGGAACAAGCCGTCGACAGCAATTTGCGATGCGGGGACGCTGCCTGTGTTCTTGACGTGCAGTTCAATCTGGCATTCCTGGCCAACATTGATGTCTCCCTTCTTGACCCACTCGATCGTGACCTGTGGAGTCTGGGGACCACTGTCGGCAGCTTTTGGAGATGCGGCAGCAGCTTTGCTCGAAGGTGCCGCAGGGGCCGGTGCTTCAGGGGTGCCAAATTCTGGCATTGGCGGAGCGCCCGGTCGTTTCGGACCATCGCTACGCACTTGCTGAATTGTTTTCTTTTCAGCAGCGTTCGACTGCTTATCGTATGTTGCCTGAATCACTTTGGATTCTGGCTGAGGTTCCGGTGCTGATTTCAACCCGCGAGCTGATGGAGCAAATTTGCGAGCATCTGCTGCGGCTGGCTTGATGGGTGCTGCTGGAGCGGCGGCAACTTTACCGGCAGATTTTGCCGCTGGGGCAGCCAATGGAGCCACTGGTGCTTCAACCGCGGGTTCGTCCTGTTCCCAGGGAGCCGCAACGGATTCTTTTGCTGCTTCAGCCCCCTTGGCAGGCTTTTCAGCGAATAATTCGTCGTAATAGTTCTTGGAAGCGGGCTTACTCGCAGGCTTTTCTGCGACTTTTTCCGCTGGCTTTTCAGCGGGTTTTGCCGCTGGAACGGCCGCTGTGCGCGAGTACCGGCTGGGAAGCGCTCCGCTCGGTGGGAGTGCTCCCTGACGGCTGTTTCGCAATGGAATCTCGCCCTGTCCCTGGCTCGGAGCAATTCCGTCGAAGGGATCCGCAGCGAATGTCGCACCGTTGTTCAGTGCCATGACTCCAGAAATTGCGAGAATCCAAGTCCCGCGTCGCATGTTCGGCTCCTTCCGCGGATGTGAAACCGCCAGACCAATGGGTTTGATAAATCCAACCCCTCGATGGCCCTTCGATGGTGACGTGATACGGCGAATCGTCTCGAACTTTCGAGGCTCTTCAGTCGTATCGGTCGTATCGGACGTACGGATTCAGCCTAATTGTGCGAGTTTGACGATTTTTCTTCAGAGACCGGATTTGCGGCTTGTTCCGGCGATCCATTTCCGTCAGGAGACAGCCAATCCACGACGTAATAGAAGACCGGCGTCAGGAAAATTCCGAAGACGGTCACCCCCAACATTCCGGAAAAGACGGCTACCCCGAGAGTTCGGCGCATCTCGGCCCCCGCCCCGTGTGACACCAGAAGTGGCACAACCCCCAGGATGAAGGCCAATGACGTCATGACAATCGGGCGAAGGCGATCTTTGCTCGCTTCTACAGCGGCATCGAAACGGCTGCAGCCTGCCTGCTTTCGATATCGGGCGGTTTCGACGATCAGAATCGCGTTCTTGGCGGCGAGGCCTACCAGAACAATGAATCCGACCTGCACAAAAATGTTCAGATCGAGCCTTTGCATCCACAATCCAACCACTGCACTGAGCAGACACATCGGCACAACGAGTAGCACGGCGACCGGCATGGTCCAACTCTCGTACTGTGCTGCCAGGACAAGATACACAAGCAGCACTGCACCGATGAAAGCGAAGATCGCCGCACTTCCTTCAATCAGTTGCAGGTATGTCAATTCGGTCCATTCAAAGGTCAAATCGCGAGTCAACTCGGTCCTGGCCAGGCCTTCAATCATGTTGACGGTTTGCCCGGAACTGACACCGGGCAGAGACGCCCCGTTGATGGTTGCCGCCGTCCTCATGTTGTACCGGGTGATCATGACCGGGCCGCCGATCTCCCTGACGGTCACCAATGTTCCCAGGGGGACCATTTGCCCCTTGGAATTTCGCACTTTGAGTCCCTTGATGTCATCGGGTCGAGCTCGAAAAGCAGAATCCGCCTGAATGTTGACCTGCCAGGTTCTGCCGAACTGATTGAAATCATTCACATAGTAGCCACCGAGATAGACCTGCAGAGAATTGAAAACATCGTTCAGTGGAACCCCCATCGCTTTGCATTTGGTCCGATCGACGTCGATATACAATTGTGGTGCATTGGCGCGGAAGCTGTTGAAGAGCCCGACCAGACCTCGTGTCGCGTTTCCTTTTGCGGCAAGAGCATCGGCCTGAGCCTGCAGTTCTGCGAGTTCGCCCCCCACCAGATCTTCGACCATCAATTTGAAACCACCCGCGTTACCCAGGCCATCAACAGCCGGTGCACCGAACACGACAACGTGAGCTTCCATGATTTCGGCAGAGAATGTTCGTCTCAACTTCCCGGCGATCACTTCTGAGTACAGATCGTGATTTGTGCGTTTGTGAAAATCGTCCAGAATTACGAACATCGAGCCAAAATTGGACCCGATGGCATTCAGCACGAATGACTGGCCGGGAATCCCGATCGTGTGTTTGACCCCACCAGCCTTCTTTGCGATCTCTTCGACCTGCTTCATGACTTCAACGGTTCGCTCCAGCGAGGATGAGTCCGGCAGTTGTACATTGATCAGCAGATAACCTTTGTCCTGGCTAGGAATAAATCCCACTGGAGTTCGTGTCAGTCCGAACCATGTCAGGCCAAGTAATCCGCCGTACGCAACAAGAACGATGACACACAGTCGCAACGACCACGCAACCAGGCGGCCATAAATCTGCGTTACCACATCGAATCCGCGATTGAACCATTTGAAAAAAATCGAAAGCAGGGCATTCGCGGGCCTGGCAACAAACCATCCCACAGCAGCGCCTGGCAACCCCAGTCCAATGGCGATCAACCACTGAGCGACAGACGAATCCTTTGCCACGCTGGAACTGATCACGTACGAAAGCAGGGAATTGCTGAGCCACCCCAGCAACAGCATGTATCCCCACCATGGCAGGGCTTCATGGGCTTCGCCATGCTTTCTGTTCTTGAAGATCTGCACCGCTCGCGATGGAGTCATTGTCATGGCATTGATCGCCGAAATGATCATCGATGCGGCAATCGTCAACGCAAACTGACGGTAGAACTGACCGCTGATCCCTCCGAGGAAAGCACTCGGCAGAAAGACTGAACTCAGTACCAGCGTGATGGCAATGATTGGCCCCGTGATTTCGTTCATCGCGTTGATCGTTGCCGTCCGCGCATCCTGCCCCTTGGCCAGCCAGACCTCGATGTTTTCCAACACGACGATGGCGTCATCGACAACGATTCCAATTGCCAGCACCAGCCCGAACAGTGTCAGGTTGTTGAGCGTGAAACCCAGCATCGCCATGACCGCCAGTGTGCCAATCAGGGAAACCGGAACGTCAATCATTGGCAGGATCATCGACTTCCAGTCCTGCAGGAACAGCAGAACGACGATTGCGACGAGAATGATTGCATCGCGCAGGGCATGAAAAACTTCGTCCACCGACTGCTTGATGAACGGTGTCGTGTCATACGCAATTTCGTAATGCATTCCGGGTTTGAACCGGACCTCCAATCGGCGCATTGTGGCGCGAATCAGATCCGCTGTTGCCAGCGCGTTGGAACCGGGTAACTGGTAAATCGCCAGACCGACTGAAGGATTACCATCGAGCGTACACTGGGTGTCCTGATTCTTGGCACCGAGTTCCAGTTCGCCAACGTCTCGCAACCGGGTGATTTCGCCGGCATTGCCAGTTTTGACGATGATCTCACCGAACTGTTCTGGTTCGACGAGACGTCCGAGAGTCGACAGGGTGTACTGAAAATCGATGCCACTCGGAGTTGGCGGCTGCCCGATCCGGCCGGCAGCAACTTGAACGTTCTGCTCCTTCAAGGCATTGAGAACATCAGAGGCTGTCATGTTGCGTGCGGCGAGTCGCTCAGGATTGAGCCAGACTCGCATGCTGTAGTCCATTTGCCCGAGGAAGCCGACGTCTCCGACACCGTTCAGACGCAACAATTCGTCCCGGACAAAGATGGTCGCGTAGTTGCTCAGGTCCAATTGGCTATGAATCGGCTTGCCGTTTGAATCGCTGTCAGAATACATGTTGACCACCAGCAGGATGCTGGGCGATTTTTTCTTCGTGGTGACGGTGGCCTTGACGATATCAGGTAACTTCGACAATGCCTGTGATACGCGGTTCTGCACCTTCACTTGAGCCATGTCGAGATCAGTACCAAGCTTAAACGTCACGTTCAGTCGATATCCGCCGTCATTCGTCGACTGCGAAGACATATAAAGCATGTCCTCGACACCGTTGATCTCCTGCTCGATCGGTGCGGCAACAGTCTCCTGAACGACGACCGCATTGGCCCCTGTATACATGCAGGAAACTTCGACGGTTGGCGGGGCGATTTCCGGATATTGAGCGGTTGGCAACGTGTTCAGAGCAGCAAGCCCTGCGAATACGATGACCAGTGAGATGACGACCGCAAACACAGGGCGATCGATAAAGAACTTCGCAAGCATGATTTTACCGTGTCGAAAATGAAGGCCGTCCGGAAGAGATCGCGAATGCGCCGAGAACTACTTTTTCTCGCTAACCTGCATTTCTTTTAGAACGGGATCGACTTTGACACCCGGTCGGACTCGTTGCAGCCCATCGATGATGATCTGATCTTCGGGCTTCAATCCGTCCAGCACGACACGCAAGCCATCGTGCACAGGTCCCAGACGAATGGGGCGTGCCGTGACAGTGTTCTCTGCGTCAACCACGAACGCGAATGTCTTTCCCTGATCCCGACTGACCGCCCGTTCTGAGATCAGAACTGCCTGATGAGGCTTCCCGAGCGGTACGCGAACCCGTGCGAACAGACCGGCAGACAATGGCCGTGAACCTCGTTCGGGCTTGGGATTCTTGAACACACCACGAACACGAATCGTACCGGTTCCAGGATCAACGCGATTGTCGATGAAGTCCAGGTCACCCGTGTACGGATAATCCTTGTCATTCGCCAACCCCAGTAGAACCTGATACTGCTGCTCTTCACGTGTTGCCAGTTTGCCATCACGGATGTTCTGCTGAATCGTCAACATCGTCGGTTCGTCCAGATCAAAGTAGACATAGATCGGATCGGCCGAGACGATCGTCGTGAGCGATGCCGTTGCCGGTGTCACAAGATTTCCAACGGTCAGGTTCGGCTTGCTGATCAAGCCGCTGATGGGAGACTTGATCTTGGTAAATTCCAGATCGAGTTCGGCCTGCTTGAGTCCTGCCCGGGCAGAGAGAATATCAGCGTCGGCCTGAGCCTTCCGGCCGATGTCTCGATCGAGTTCGGACTTGACGACAACCCCTTTGTCAAACAGTCCCTGAGTTCGCTCGAGTTCTGCGGAACTCGTTTTCAAAGCGGCCTCGGCACTTGCCAGTCGAGCCTTGGCAGCATCGAGAGCATTGACATAGGGACGATCATCAATTTCGAAAAGAAGTGTTTCCTTTTCGATGTCGGAATCCAGACTTCCCATGAACTCCACCTTTGTCAGATAGCCACTGACGCGAGGTCGAATTTCCACAGATTCCCTGGGCTCAGTCCGACCCGTATAGTCCATGAAGTCTGTCACTTCCCGGACGACGGGCTTCGCAACGCGAACTTTGATCGCAGCCGGTGCAGGCGATGCACCTCCATGAGTTTCACTCTGTGAGCAACCAGCGAGTGACACCACGATGAACGCCAAGCTCGAAAGAACAACGAGTTTCAGACGGGGGGACAAAAACATTTCTGCCTGCAATTCTTATGGAAAGGGTGATCTGCTTCGCAGAAACGGCTCTTTCCGGGCAAACGGACCACAGAAGGACTGTCTGTGATTCTGTCGTTGTCAGATTTCGCTTGCAATGACGCACCTGACGCAGCAACGACTTCCGATGGGCCCCGTCGAGAGCCACTTCACATCCATTGAAAACGGACGACCTCGGTTTTCGACGCCAAGGCCATTCACCAGCCTGCCCACCTTTCCACGGCATTCTCCAATTTGAACAGATGCGAGTGCGAGGGGGCATCGGCCGAGAATAAGTCATCTTGCCTCAATTTCATGAATCAACTATCTGTCCCGCCACGTGGAAGACTGTCTCGAATCCGGGGTGATCTTCCTGCGCCCCCTGTCACGTCATTTTCGATGCCTGAAACCTGTCACATCGCAATGATCCGGGTTCAACTCTGGATCAGTTCATCGAGGATACCAGACCCATGCAGCACGCAACTTGCGGCAGAGCGAAACGACTCTGGTCGCTTCCGCGCGTCCTGATGCTGGGTTGCGGCCTGATGGTTTGCAGCCAGGTTGCGTTCGGCCAGATTGCAGGCCAGGAATCTTATGGCCCCGGGGCCGCAGATCCGCCTGAAGGTCGCGGAATCGGTGTGCATTTACCGCATCCTTCACGCTCTCGGCCTGCAAAATTGTCAGCCGCATCGCTGGAAGATCCAACAAATACACCCTTTACTTTCGATGAACCGATGGCGGCCGTGAAAATCGAAGGGAATACAACGATTCCCGACGAAACAATCGCCAAGCACATCAAGACTCGTCCCGGTCGAAGCGTCACGGCCAAGCAAATCAAAGACGACGTCGATGCCCTCGTCAGAACGCGCTGGTTTGCGACTGTTGAACCTTCGATCCGTCGCACAGACGACGGAAATATTCTTGTGTTCCGTGTCCTCGAACGTCCAATTGTCCGCGACGTTGTGTACAAGGGCAACAAGAAAATCAAGGAGAAGGAATTCGAGCGAATGACCCAGTTGAAACGTGGGCAGCCTTACGATGTCAGCGTTAATCGAGAATGTGCACGCCGGATTCAGGACTATTACCACGAAAAAGGATATCCATTTGCGACGGTGGAACTGGAGCGAGGTGACGTCCGTTCCGATCCAGATCGCGTAGTCGTCTTCCTGATTGACGAAGGTCCAAAAGTGAAGGTGACATCCGTCAAATTCGACGGGAATGAGGCCTTCAGTGACCCACTGCTGAAAACGAAGACTCGCACCAAAACCCAGATTCTGTGGTTGTTCGGTGGGAAATACGATCCCTCGACCATCAATGATGATATTGAAGGGCTGCGAAACTACTACTACAGCCTGGGATACTTCGACGTCCAGATTACGCCACATCAGAAGTTCACGACGGACAAATCGAAAGTCGAACTGCACTACGAAGTCAACGAAGGGGTTCGCTACCGCGTGAACGAAATCTCTATCGTCGGCAACAATGTCTTGTCCGAGGAAGAAATTCGCAGCTTGATGAAGGTCAAGTCCGGCGAAGAATACAACGAACGCCACATCAACAAGGATGTGGAAGCGGTGATGGCCAAGTACGGGGAACAGGGCCGGTTGTTTGCCCAGGTCGCCCCCGTCCGTCGCTGGTCAGAAGAACCTGGCGTACTGGATCTGGTTTATCGAATCAACGAAGACAAGGTCTATCGAATTCGAAACATCGGCGTCCACATCGCGGGTGACTATCCGCACACACGAACCAACCTGATTCGTAATATCTCGCCGATCCATCCAGGCGATCTGGCAGATCCCAAGAAACTGCAGAGATTTCGGCAGAATCTGGCCGGATCGGGATATTTCGAAATGGAAGGTGGTGGCCCTCGCATCGAAACGAACATCGTCAAGAACAACAACTGGCTGACCGCTCCTCAAATGGATGTTGCCCGCGGCCAGAGCACTGGCGAACGTCGTGTTGCGAAGTTCGACCCCGAGCTACCGATCGGGCACAGCGTTGGGCGTCCCGACGGTTTGCCTGCGAATACTCCAGCAGAACGGTTTATTCCGGAAGCTCGTCAGCGAACTGAGACCGTGAAAGAAGCCCCTAAGGAAACACCCTATCTGATTGAGTTTGCTGTCGAGCCTGAATCGGAAGCAAAGCAGCCTGTTGATGACAATGCCAGACTGGCCCCGTTGACCCCTGTTTTTCGTGGTCAAAGTCGCGATCCCCTGAAGCCGCCACAGAACCCGATCTATGATCAGAGTCCACAGGGCGACCCGTTCGGTAAGGCGATTCAGAACCCGGATCCCTACGATATTGAGCGATTGCCTCCTCCCGAATTCATCGACATCGACACGTACCTCGGCGAAGCTCGCACTGGGCGACTGATGTTCGGTGTCGGTGTGAACAGTAACTCGGGGGTCGTCGGAAACATCGTACTCAGCGAGCAGAATTTCGACATCTTGTCGCCACCCAAAAGCTGGGACGACATCTGGAACGGAACGGCCTGGCGTGGAAATGGCGAAAAGTTTCGAATTGAAGCGATGCCAGGTACCCAGTTGAGTCGTTATCTGGTCGACTGGACCAATCCATACTTCATGGACACAAACAACAGTCTGGGTGTCAGCGGCTTCTACTTCAACCGCTACTACCTGAACTGGACGGAACAGAGACTTGGGGGCCGATTGCGTGTCGGTCGGCAACTTTCTCAGTACTGGTCCGGGTCTGCATCATTGCGACTGGAAAGTGTCGATGTTTTTCATCCATCAGTCGCGGTTCCGCCTCCACTTCTCAAAGAAGCACTTGGTACCAATCTGCTGACAACAGGTCTGTTCTCGATCGCACATGACACGCGAGACTCACCATTCATGCCTTCCACTGGTCACCATTTGGAAGCAACGTTTGAGCAGGCGTTCGGGCAGTACGACTACTCGCGTCTCACCACAGAAGCTCGCCAGTATTTCACCGTTTATCAACGGCCTGACGGTGGCGGAAAGCACATCGTGAGCCTGCGAGGGGAAGTTGGCTGGACGGGATCAAACACCCCAATCTTCGAACGCTTCTTCGCCGGGGGTTTCCAATCGTTCCGTGGATTCTACTTCCGCGGCGTCAGCCCCAAGCAGGGTGGCGTTTATGTCGGGGGTGATTTCATGATGCTGGGAAGCGTGGAATACCAGTTCCCTGTCATGGCCAATGAAATGGTGAAGGTCGTCACGTTCAGCGACTTTGGTACGGTCAATGACAAGGCATCACTGAGTGACTTCCGTGTTTCAGTCGGTGCTGGCTTGCGCGTGACGGTTCCAATGATGGGTCCAACTCCAATCGCACTCGACTGGGCTGTCCCACTGACGAAACTCGACACCGACAAGACACAACTGTTCAGCTTCTACATCGGTGTGGCCCGCTGACCGATTCACCTTTGTAGATCAACACGATGCGGCTGTCAGAGTTTTCTGGCAGCCGCTTTCTTTTATGTGTGGCAATCTGAGGGCATCACACTTCAGCACGTATGCGATGTTCCGGCACGACACGGAAGTGCATGTTTCGACGCGACTGTGACACGCACTAATCAGCCAGTTGCAGTTTGCTGAGAACCTCTGCCGTCACCGGACACGGGTGCGTTTGCCCGGATCGCGTCATCGCTCGAATATGACCAACAAGCATATTCAGGTCGGTAAGATCGTCGACGTCATACCACGGCGGAAGTAATGCAAGAGACAGGCCCAATTCAGAAATCCGCTGAACGGTTTGAGCCAGCACACTCGCCCCGCTCCAGGTAATTCCTCGAAAGAGTTCGGGAGCCGACTGCTTGAGCCCAATCAGATAGTACCCACCATCCATCGCCGGCCCGAGAACGCAATCGAAATCCTGCAGTAAATCGAAGGCCTGAGTCACGTATTCACGCGGGATCGTCGGGCTATCGGATCCAATTAACACTGTACGGTCCGCTTCATCCTGAAGTGTCTCTGCGAAGAACGCCGCCATCCGTCCCCCCAGATCTCCGTCGGGTTGCGGCCACAGTTCGAATCCAATTCGCTGAAACGAACCGAAATATGCTGCAGAATTGGCGGGCGAGTATCCCAGCACGCGACGCTCCCCTTCGGACCGAAATTGCAGCGCAAGATCGTCCAGGAATGCTGCCGAAAGCTGGACGGCTACCTGTGCCCCAATACCTTCAGCCAGTCGAGTTTTTACCGCTCCTGGTTGGGGATGCTTACAGAATACGCCGAACGTCCGCATAGACAAACCTTTTTCCTGTTGTCGACCGAGAATCGAAAGACACATATGAATCACAGAACCAAACTCTCTCAGCCTTGATGACTCGCAAATCATCCCCGCATTGCCAGCAGGACACAAGGCATAGAACTTTTCTTATTTAAACTGTGTCGTTTCGCGGGCATCGTCCTGCAGCGTGAAACCTGTGTTCCGGCACGATACGGAAGTGTGCCCGCGCTAGAGATTCCGGGCGAAGAGTTCGAGATCCGGGGGAAATGCCATCTGAAAAAAGAGTTCTTCGCCCGTCACGGGATGTATGAAGCCAAGCTCCGCGGCATGCAGTGCCAGTCGAGGTGCCTTACTGCTGTCACGGACCATCGCTTCCAGATAGGGTTGGGCGTACTTGGGGTCACCGCACACCAGATGTCCCGCCTCCGCCATGTGGATACGAATCTGATTGGTCCGACCAGTTTCCAGTCGGCATTCAACCAGACTGTAATTTCCATATTGCTCGAGGCATCGCACATGGGTAACCGCACGCTGTCCAACTTTGGGATTCAGCACACTACCTCGACGACCGTCACCACGGTCCCGCGCGATATTCGAGACGATCGTCCCGTCGGCCGGCCGACCGTGGACGATCGCCCAGTAGACACGATGGACAGTATGTTTACGAAACTGCGAAACCAGGTGAGCTTCAGCCTCATCATTACGGGCAAACACCAACAGGCCGCTGGTATCACGATCAAGTCGATGAACGCATCGAACCATTCCCGCTCGGGATCGCGTTCGCGCGCCCGGCACAGCTCGACGTGCTAACAAGTCATTGAGAGCTTCATCCAGAGTCGGCTGCCGTGCCTTTCGTTCGTCCGACCAGTTCCGCTCTTCAATCCGTCGATGAGTCAACATCCCTGACGGCTTTTCGACAACAACGACATGTGGGTCAACGTAGACAATCTTGACGTCAGACGCTTTGGGAGGCTGCGAATGGGGCTTTTCTCCGAGTTCGAGAACCTCTCCCAAAGCAACTCGCCGAACCTCATCAATACAAGCGACGCCGTTGATGCTGACGTAAGCCCGTCGAACCTGATCCGTCAGCTTCGACCACGACTCGCCCGGTCGCAACAACCGCAACACAGCAACAATCGTCTTGCCGACGAGTTGTTCGGGGATCACGAACGATTCGCCGGGAGAGATCGGCTTCAGATTCAAAACGGGTGCATCAACCGCAGCAGTCTCCGGCGCAGGCTGACCCGCTGGAATGGATTTCTCTGGTTTCAACGGCTTCGGACGTGGCGTCTTCGAGTGGTGCGAGCTTTTGCTGGAATGCTTCCCGCGTTTTCGCGGACTGGGCTCACTCATGAGACGGCAACTCCCATTTTTCGGAGCGTAACGAAGCCAGCAATGTCTGTTGAGTCAGGTCAAACTGCAGGGGAGTGACGGTGATGTAACCATCCGACAACATCTTTACGTCCGTTGTCGGATCGTACACATGGCACTTGAGTGGATTCAGACCACTCCAGAAATACGTCCGGCCACGAGGATCGATGCGAGTTTCGATCTCATCAGCAGAACGGCGACATTCCATTCCAACGAACGAAACACCCCGCGGCCAATTAGCACGTGGAGGCGGGAAATTGACGTTCCATAACATTCCCGGCTGCGACCGCTCATAAAGCTTGCGACAGAGGGGAAGAGCTCGTTTCGAGGTTTCTTCGAAATTGGCAGGGCCATCCATCCATTGCGACAGTGCAATCGAAGGAATTCCAAAAAAAGCGCCCTCGACTGCGGCGGCGACCGTCCCGGAGTAAATGATATTCAATCCGACATTCGCACCAGCGTTGAGGCCACTGACAACCAAATCAGGGCGCGATGGGCAGAGCTCGTGAATGCCGAGTTTCACGCAATCGGCCGGGCGTCCATCGACTTTCCAGCCGAAGAATTCACCGTGGCGATAGTCTTTGTTCACAACGAGAGGATGCAGATATGTGATGGAATGACCGACGCCACTCTGTTCCGTGGACGGCGAAACGACGGTCACATCTCCCCAGTGACGCAATTCTTCGTAAATTGCGAGTAAGCTGGGGGCGTGGATTCCGTCATCATTAACCAGCAGGATCTGCATTGTCGTCCCTGAAGTTCCGAAGTTCACCCAAAGAATGAACCAAGGCCGGACAACCGGCCTCGCTTCTCAGTCAATTCGACAGCAGCCTGCCCATGCCTGGACAACGCCACAGTCTTCAACCTAATCAGACACCCATCTTCCGTCGCTTGGCCTTACGGGCTTTCGAACTTGCCGGACGACGGCCGTGGTTTGCTTTATTGACTTTACGTGTATTCTTCGCCATGACAAAAACTCTCCGTGCTCAAACAAATCGAGCCCCAATTCCCGGGGCGACGTCCCAGTAGAATAGCAGGTCGATATCTTCCAGAAAAGCGACTGGCCGGACTTCGAGCAAAAACTTGTCCGATTTTTTCGGAATTCGTCATCCTGTCAGGATTTCGGGAAAACCAAGTTGCTCTGAAGCGGTTTTCAGGTGAAAATCCTGAAATAGGGTCGAGAGCGCGGCGTCGTTGAACTGTAAATCTGATTCAACAGATGTCGCCAGGCGACTCACGCAAGGGGAAGGTATGCGTTTTAAGACCCGCAGGTTGCCCATCAACCACGTGAGTTTCCTCACGTTTGTCGCGGCAATCTTCTTCACGGGGCTGACGGCATCGCTCCCCGCTCAGGAATCGAAAAGTGATCTGATCGTCCCCCAGGATCGCCCGGCCGAGCAACAACTGGAAATTGCCCGGACAGCAATCAACAAAGGGGATTTTGTCGCAGCCGCCACGGTGTTGCGACACTTTATTTCCCCGGAGCGTGATTCCATTGTTGCCCGCCCCGGTACGACGGTGCTGGCTTCTGCCCGCTCTGAAGCTCTACAGTTGATGTTGCTGCTTCCCAAGGAGGCTCGTGATCGCCTTTATTCCGAACTGGATCGGCTCGCAGAACCAACGTGGTCCGTCGTCAAACAGAGTGGGAACCGTGACGAGATCGCATCATTTGTCGATCGGTATTCAGGATCTGTTTCCGAACTGAATGCATTGAGGTGGCTTGCCAATTTGCATCGCGATGCCGGACGAAACCAGCAGGCAGCAGTCACATGGCAGCAAGTCGCTGTGCATCCACGAGCCACTGCTGGCCAGCGAACCTACTCATTGGTGGCAAGCATCGAGTCGCTGATCTCTGCCGGACGAATTGAAGCCGCTGAAAGTCTGGCTCGCGAAGTCACTTCCACAAATCCGATCCTCGTCGGAGGAAAATCGGTCGTACCACGCGACTGGGTGGCAGAACGGATTCGCAAAGCAGTCTTGAGCAAGTCGAATGCGGCCTCGGTGTCCACGGGAATCTCCGAGGAACTTCCTGCAATTCAGCCTGCCTGGTCAGGTCAAATCAGTCAGTTTGTGGAGCTTGAACGCAGCTTTGAGAACATTCGGCGCTACTTTGCAGACCAGAGGATTCCGTCAACTCCATTGATCCACCCGGTTGTTGCGGGCAATGTCGTGCTGACTCGGTCGATTTTTGAGCTACGTGGATACGACCAGAAATCAGGGGCACTTCTCTGGTCGATCCCCAACACGGAATCTTCGAGCCTTTCTAAGCGAAGTTTTGAACATAACCCTTTTCGAAACGCGATCGCTTCCGCATGGCATCGTCGAGCGGAAGCTGATTCGATTTTCTGTGCGATTGCAACAGATGGAGCACAGCTCGTCGTGATTCAGGAACCCGATCGATCCAACGTCGAATTTCCCTCGAATTCGACGAACCGCCCGGCACCCGGCGGTCCGGTCACTCGCTGGAATCGATTGTGCAGCTATCAGGTCACGACAGGTCAACTGAACTGGCAGATGGGTGGCCCCCCGACAGGTCCCGCAGATGTCTTCGGAGGAATTTCATTTCTGGGGGCTCCGCTGTTTGTCGACGATTTGCTCTACGTGATTTCGCGACGCGATGACGAATTGTCGCTGATGGCAATGGACCGAGAGACCGGACACCAGCGCTGGACTGTTTCACTCGGAACGATGGCACCGCACCTGGCCGAAACCGTTTCACGACGGCGAATTGCCTGCCCTGTCACTCTGACGGATGGTCGACTGATTTGTGCGACAGCCTGTGGAACGCTGGTGGCCGTGAACCCGACAACACGAGTCATCGAATGGGTTATGCGATATCCCGTATTGCAGCACGATCTGCCTTTGAAACAGGCCAATGTTACGCAGACTCCTGTTCCTCCCGATGCCTGGTGGGATGAATGGAGAAGCGTGACCTGCGTGCCGTTTGACGTTTCGGAAGCTCAGTCGCCAGTTCCGCGTTCAAAACAAGCAGTTCTGGCATCCCCGGATTCGGATCAACTGCAGGCGTTTCATCTGGGGGATGGTACGAAGTCCTGGAGTGTTCCTCGAAGTGGTGCGATCCACCTTCTTGGGATTTCAGGGACGCTGGCGATCGTGGCGGAAATCGATGCCATCCGCGCGCATGACCTGAAAACGGGCGAAGTTCGATGGCGCGTGACGACAGGAGAAGTCTCAGGACACGCCACGATTTCCGGATCAGTCCTCATCCAGCCGCGACGAATCGGCGGTGTAGCGATCGTGGACCTGGAAGCTGGGATTCTTCGATCTTATCTCAGTGATTCCGGGCCGGTTTACGGAAACCTGATCCCAGTATCAACGGGCTGGATCAGTCAGGTCGATCAGACACTGCAATTCTTTCCGAGAATTCAGACTGTAAGAAAGCGAATTGAGACGCAGGCGCTGTCTCAGCCTTCAGAATCCACCACGATTGAACTGGCCAGGCTGGATCTGCATTCACGCGATCCCGTCGCCGCATACGTGCGTCTGGCAGAAATCGAATCACCTGAAGGAAAAAAGCTGCGACGCGAAGCGATACTGGTATCGCTTCGACATCGAATCTCAGGGCGACAGGAAGGAACATTAGACAGGGCGAAGGTCACGGAGGAATTGCTGAAGTCCAGTGAGTCAGATGAAGAACGTCTGGAAGCGATGCGGATCCTTGGAAATGTAGCGGCTAACGAAGGGGACCACCTTGAAGCACTGACGCAATACCTCAGCGGCCTGGACCTGATCAACACGATTGGACTGAGATCAATTGGCGAGTGGTCTTGCGATCCAGCATCCACCCGTCGAGTGCGCGTTGATCGGGTGTTTCTTGGAGCGATACAGCGACTGATAGATAATCCGGCAGCCAGTCGTATCGATCCAATGACGGGAACATCGGTACGCATTCAATTGGAACGAGTTCTGGATGACCGTCTCGAAAAAGCAAAGCAGGCGGATGACCCTTTTGCTGTCCAGCGATTGATTGATCGCCTTTTACCGCTGGAGTGGGCTCAACGTGCACTTCTGGCAAACACAACCGCAGCACTCTATGCCCGGACACTGCATAAAGCCGAACCACAATTTCTAGCGATGGCGGGATCACAGGATCGATTCATTGCATCAAGGGCACTCGAAAAATATGCCGAGTTACTGGCCCAGTCTGGATGGCGTGTTCAATCGGAATCGATTCAGCGGCGTCTGCTGAATGAACATGCAGGGACACCACTTTCCAATCATCAGACGATCGCCGCATCGATGACTTCGTCCCCTCAACTGGCAGAGACATTTCAGCGGCTGGTTCAACCGTTGAACGATCCGTGGTCTCAGCGATTGCCGTCAGTCGAACGAGAACGAGAATCGAAACGACGCGAGGACGTCTATCAGATCCCGGTTCGAATCCATGGGCAGACAGGTTCGCTGCTCGATCAAATGGACATTACGGTCTCTCGGGATAGTCGCAAACTACGATTTTCATCAGTGGGTCACGTGGGAACTTGGGAATTCACGATCCCCGGTTCCCTGCAGGGTTCAGCGAAAATCTTACGGAGCCAGTTTGCCCCCCTCGATCTGATTGAGGGTTTTGCCGTTGGCCGACTGCTGGTCTTCAGGATCGGTTCGGAAGTTTTTGGAATACTGCCATTCAACGAGCTTGGTGGCCTGGGCGCGAGCCATACAACACTGCAACTCGATATCGCACCGGCGAACAACGAGTCGCCGAACGAGTCCATGTGGCAGCCAGAACCTGTTCGGGGGCGACCGGGGATTCGCCAGGAAGGGATTCGACTGGTCAATTCATTTGGTCAGACGCTGGAAGGTTTAAGCCCAGTTCGGTCCAGGTATTTCTGCTATCGAAACCAGGCCAAACTGATCGCCGTCGATACTCAAACGGGAAAACGACTCTGGGAGAGACTCGACGTCCCGCCAAATTGCCAGACAATGGGAGACGACGACCATGTTTACTTGTGGAATACAGATGCCCAATCGATGCAGGTATTGAGTGCGATTGATGGACAGATCATCCGCCAGCATCCGTGGCATGTCTCTCGCGACGATGTCCTGATGCATCGGGGGCGATTTCAATGGTCTGTCGTTCGAGCGCCAGTGACAAAGGTGGAAATGAAGGATGCCAACAGTGGCATGACCGTCTGGTCGCGTGAGTTTGCTGCGAACTCAACGCCGTTTGTCATGGATCAGCAGCACTTGGGTGTGATCATCCCGACAGGGTTGCTACAGATGATTTCGGCCGAGACTGGCAGTCCGCTGGGAGAGTCCATGACGATTGATTTGCCTGATCAAATCGAACGCATCGTCGCGACCCATGACGCTCATCGCTGGTATGTGACGATTTCGGGTCGAGTTCCAAAGTTGCCAAACCTGCAGGCCGAACATGTCTGGGGAGCCGTGCGAACCCCGTTTGTGAATGGCTGGATGTATGGAATCGACCGAAGAACTGCCACGATTTCGTGGCGCCGATATATCGACAGTGAATCGATCCCACTGACCGCATCCAAAGTCGTCCCAGTCATGGTTCAATCGTGGCGACTGCCAAACCAGGATACCGGAATTGGAAACACCAGTATGGGAATCCTGAAGATGGTTGACCTGCGAAGTGGTCGCGAAATCCTGACGCATCGTGAGCCGTCGCTTCAGCCCTATTTTTCCGTGATTTCGAATGAAACACGGGAATCCATTGATGTGATGACAGAGCGTGAAATGTTCACGCTGAACTTCGGAGATAAAGCCAAGTCACCGTGAATTCAATTGCGGTGAGGGAACTCACGTGAGAGCGATCACACCTGAGTGATCATTCGGCCTCAACGTAGTCGTATCCCTGCTTCGCGAGTTGAACGAGAGAAAGCAGGCGGTCGAGTTGGTCCGAATTTCGATCCAGATCGACAATCAAAACGTCGAGTTCACTATCGCTCTCTTCGTGAGCAAGAACTCGCAACCGCTGGCGGCCGTAGACGAGGAAGACATCCTGAGTTGTAATATCGCGGCCGAAAATCACTTCCATCTCTGACAGCAGTTCGATCGCTTCGAATGTCGGCGACCAGCTCATCTTAGCGCCAAGAACTTCATCAAGCGTCAGCGACGGAATATTCATACGGCGGCTTTCCATGGCTTAATTCAAATCAATTTTGCAAACCTGACTCCGCCCGGTTCCCGGTTGAATCGCGTATCCTCGTAACACATCGCACTGATTGAGAGTCAGAAGACGGCTCCTGGTCCAACCAGGAGCCGCTTGGAACTCACCCTCGCTCGTTTGGCGATTCCGTTGACAGCGTTCACCACTATCGCAGGTCGAGATCAGGCGAGCAGACGACAAGAAATCAGTGCATTCTTCGTTAAGGCAAGTCTCAGCGAAGAGTGTTCATGTGAAGGACGAATGTTGACAGAAAGCATCACATATGCCGCAGTGATGCCAAATGGCGACACGCTTGCCCGGATGGACGCCGCGACATCAGATCTTGAACGTAAATGTCGCCAGCGTTGAGAGCTTCGTTCAGTCGAAGATGTCAAAGAATTTGCAGGCGAAACCGACCGCACATCGTTCACGCGGTATTCGTGTTGTGGAAAAGCAACGCGATGTAAACCGAAGCGACAGTTTTTCTGAACGTACAACGCCCGTATTTCCGGTGACCGGGCCACCCCCAGCCGGAATCTTGATTGCGTATCCTGTTACGATCATGCCGGTTAAGACGACGAATTCATGGGATTGTGACGATCGTCCCAAACAGGCAGATTTGTGAATAAGCAATGTTTGTACCGAACGTACTGCCTGTGCCGAATGAAACAATCAGGCCCGTGGGTAAAAAATAGCCAGTTTTCGCTGCAACCACGCCAGCGCTTTCCCAAAACGAAGATTGCGGAGTTGGATGCTCCACAAACGAATCGTCCGTTGATATCCTCTTGCACCAGCGGTGGCTGCGAGCAGCAGCGTGCCTGCAATGTCAAAATCTCAAGTCTGGTAGAACGCATTTTTGTCGTGGCGATTCAGCCGCGACGGAGGCTGGTGGAATGCATAATGTGCTGTCGGTGGTGCTGGGGGGTGGTAAGGGAACTCGGTTGTTTCCATTGACCCAGTATCGATCCAAGCCGGCGGTCCCTCTGGCGGGAAAATATCGAATCATCGATATCCCGATTTCAAACTGTTTGAACAGTGGTCTGAATCGCATCTATCTGCTGACCCAATTCAATTCTGTCAGCCTGCATCGACACATTCGGCAGACATACCGATTCGACCGATTCGATGGTGGATTTGTCGAGATCCTGGCAGCGCAGCAGACGATGGAAGGTGAAACCTGGTACCAGGGAACCGCCGACGCTGTCCGTAAGAACCTGAACAACCTGAATGACAAGAACGTCGACTATTACTTGATCCTTTCGGGCGACCAACTCTACCGGATGGACTATCGGGAAATTCTAGAAACACACAAGAAGTCGGGCGCCGATGCCACGATCGCTGCGATTCCAGTGACTCGCGAAGCTGCCCGCGGCTTCGGGATCATGCGAGTTGACGACACCGGCCGAGTCCGTGGTTTTCTGGAAAAGCCACAGACCGATCAAGAAATCGACGAACTCGTTCGAACCGACCCCGCCTGGATTGATTCACGAGGCATTAAGAGCAACGGCCGCGATTGCCTCGGAAACATGGGGATTTACGTCTTCAATCGCGATGTCCTGATCAATCTGTTGACCAAGAGTGACTACCAGGATTTCGGGAAAGAGGTCTTCCCGATGTCGATCCGGACTCACAATGTTCACGCACACTTGTTCGATGGCTACTGGGAAGACATTGGAACCGTTCGTTCGTTCTACGATGCGAATATCGATCTGACGCGCCCCAATGCTCCGTTTACCCTCGAAAACCAGGATGCTCCGATCTTCACCCATGCTCGTTTCCTGCCACCATCACGGCTGGACGGCGTTAAGGTGACCAGCAGCCTGATCTCGGACGGATGTGTCATCGGCGAAGGTTCCGTGATCGAGAATTCCGTGATCGGCCTGCGTTGCAAGATCGGGAAAAACGTCCGCATCTCGAACTCGATCCTGATGGGGGCGGACTCCTACCAGTCCGCGAGCGAACTGGCGACCGAACAGATCGAAGGCGTGCCACCGATCGGGATCGGCGAAGGAAGTGTTCTCGATGGTGTCATCATCGACAAGAACTGTCGGCTGGGACGGGGAGTAAACGTTTCCAACACTCGCCCGCTGACAGGCACAGATTCTCGAGTCGTCGTTCAGGATGGGATCATTGTTGTCTCGAAAGGGACGACACTTCCGAACGGTTGGCAGTCTTGAAATAGCCGTGTAATCCGGACGATCGTTACAATCGGAACAACGCGCTTTTCGAGCTTGAAATCGAACAAACACGTCCGCAATCAGAACTCTGATTGCGGACGTTGAGTCGCGATTCCGAGCAGATGCTTAGCTTCTCAAAAAAACACAACTGTCCTCTTTGAAACCCTTGAAAAGACCGATGAATTCGGGGGTATTCCAGTTGTTGCGCGATCTCTTCACGCCCCGTGCATAGAATACGGCGTGCGCCCCGCAACGGCGAACCAGTCCGCATCCTTCTGCGAAAGAAACGGGGTGACGCGTGCGCACATCAACCTTGCCGATTGCCATTGTCCAGTACGCGCCCGTCGCCCTGAACCCGGCAGCCAACCTGGATCGCATTACCAACATGGTTGCCGATTCCGTTGCTCGCGGCGCGAAAATGGTCGTCTTCCCGGAACTCGCCTGCACCGGTTACGTCGAGCACACCCGGTTGCATGAACTCGCAGAGACCGCGGATGGGCCAACCGTACAGGCTTTGAAAAATGTCAGCCGACGATACGGCGTCTACCTTGCAGCGGGATTTGTGGAACGACACCAGGGTCACGTCTACAACGCACTGAGCTTTACGTCACCCGACGGCCAGGTCTCCATCTATCGCAAACGTCATCTGATCTTCTGGGAACATTTCTACTTCCGGCATGGCCAGGATCCACTGATCGTAGAAACGGACTTTGGACGAATCGGGTTCGCGATCTGTGCAGACATGATGTACCAGCACGTCTGGGCCGATTATCGAGGCAAGATTGACCTGGCGATCATCGCAGCAGCCTGGCCAAAACGGACCCCGCAAACAGCTTTCCGCGTCGGCTGGATGCTGGAACCAAGCTGGTCTCTCGCTGGTGAGATCCCGTCACGAGTGGCCCACGATCTTGAAATCAACGTGGCCTTTTCCAATCAGTGCGGTCCATGTCACGTCCGGATCCCGCATCTGGGACGTGCGACGCCAGCAGCTTTCGCGGCTCGATCAGGGATATTCGATCACCTCGGAAACAGGATGACCCCTGAGTCCGACTTCGAAGACATTTCGTTCGGAACACCCCAGGTCCCCGAGGAGCATTTGCCATGCGTCATTTTGTCAGCCTAGGCATTCGCGGCGTCATGCTGGAATTCGGTGGCTTGCTGATGCGAGTTCAAGGGGGAATTTCGTACCGCCTGCTGCTGCTCCGCCGTCGCGGACAGTAAGCGGCTGATTCACCCCTGTGGGCGAACTACGACCACCTGAAGGTCCATCACGTTCGTATTCGTCGGACCCGTCTTCAAGAGGCCACCCGCAGCCGCGAAGAACGTGTAAGAATCGTTGATTGCGAGTGCATCGAAGGGTTCCAGCCCGGCCGCACGAGCGGCATCGCGGACCTGTTCGCTGCAGATGGCCCCTGCCGCATCTGTCGGGCCATCCTCGCCGTCAGTCCCTCCGGACAGAATTGCGATCCCCGTCAGGTTTTGATTCCACAAGTGGCACAGCGCCGCCAATGCAACTTCCTGATTTCTCCCCCCCTTGCGAGGGCGACTGGTGGGAGCCAATTGAACGACGGGTTCTCCTCCTCCAATCCAGCAGACCGGTTGCGACGTTGATCCTGTGTTTTGACTCAGTTTTGCCAGTTCACCCCCAATCTCTCGAGCGACTCCCTGTCGGTCCGACCCCAACGACCGAACCT
Organism: uncultured Schlesneria sp.; assembly: GCA_963977965.1. Classification (GTDB taxonomy): domain Bacteria; phylum Planctomycetota; class Planctomycetia; order Planctomycetales; family Planctomycetaceae; genus Schlesneria. The sequence goes on along the minus strand of CAXBSB010000010.1, from coordinate 15,354 downwards.
CGTATCCAAGGCGATTCGCTCGATCGATTGCAGCCTGCAGTGCCGTTTCGTTGTTTCCAATGATGCAGTTGCGGCACGATATGACGGGTTGATTTACAGAGCCGTAACTCTGCGCTTGCCGGCGTAATTCATTCCAGACCGAAGCGGGGACGCTCGATTCCCTCTCTTGGCCAGTAAACCGTTCCAAGATCGTCAGTGCTTCTTCGGCAGTCCCATCGTCACACACTGTCGGCCCCGAGGCGATCACATCCAGCGGATCTCCGACGACATCCGAAATCACCAGGGTGACAATGCGTCCTGCCGTTGCCGCCCGGATCAATCCTCCCCCTTTGATGCGAGAAATCCGCTTACGCACGGCATTCAATTCGTGAATCGATGCCCCTCCTCGGCTTAGCAACCGGGTCACAGTCAGTTTGTCCGCAAGACTGATTCCAGGAACGGGGAGTGGCATCAAAGCACTTCCGCCGCCGGAAAGCAGGACGATACAGAGATCATCGGACTGGAGGCCGGCGACCATTTCCAGCATCCGCTCACTTCCCTCGACTCCCTGCTGAGTTGGCTCGTTCACCCCCGCTGGTCTTGCATCATGCAGGTGGATTTTCTGCAAAGGCCTGACGCAGTCCGCGGGGACGTTGATCCATCCCTCCACTTTGGCCTGCACAAGATCGGATCCCAATGCTGATTCCAACCCCAAAGCCATCCCGGCCCCCGCCTTGCCAGCACCAACAACCACGATCCGGCGGATCGAATCGATCTCGTAAACTTCTCCACAGATTTCCAGCCGATTTTCACTGCGGCAAACGGCTGTTCGCACAAGCTCCGCAGAATTAACGGCCGCAACTCCGGCACCCCAGATTGCCAATGCGTCATTGACTGCGACCGAAGAATTCATGCTCAATTTCCCTGCTCAACCTGCCAAACCACCTCGCCTTAGCCGATTGTATGTCGACTCCGCAAATTGACACCAGCGCCACGCTACGAACAAGCCTTGCCTTATCTCGGAATCGTGACGCAATTGGCGGTGTTTGTGGGGCCCAACTCACTTTTTCCCGCAATGAATGAACAGTAAGATGCCGTACGTCTCATACTCCCGGACAAAGGATTCGCTTCATGTTTGACCGTCAGGAATTAATCGGCCTGTTCCATCAGCGTGCGCTGAAATTTGGAGATTTCACGCTCGCCTCGGGTAAGAAATCGACGTATTACCTTGATGGGAAACAGATTTCGCTTCATTCCACGGGTTTGCGTCTGGTCAGCCACGGCCTGCTTGATCTGTTGTCCGACGTTCCATTCGATGCCATCGGCGGGATGACAATTGGGGCCGATCCGATTGTCGGCGGGGTACTCGTGGCTGCCGCGGAACGAAAGCGTTCCCTGGCAGGATTCCTGGTTCGAAAAGAACCGAAAGGCCATGGAACTCAGCGGTACATCGAGGGGCCGGTTGCTCCGGGTACCAATGTTGTCGTGATCGATGACGTCGTCACCACGGGAGGCAGCGCACTTCAAGCGGTCGATCGTATCGTCGAATTCGGCTGCAAGGTCGTTTGCGTCGTCGGCATTGTTGATCGCAAGGAAGGGGGAGCCGCCGCGTTTGCTGAACGCGGGTTGCCGTTCCGGTCCCTGTTGACGATTGAAGACTTCGGAATCGCTCCACCAAGTGCAGGCTGATGAGTCTGAGGGACGAGACCTGTGCGGAATCCGGCAAACGATCCACGATCCAACGGACCGCGCGATGGCGCGCAAGGCGACTCCGTCGATCCAGTGGACGATTCCGAAGAGCTTGAAGTCGAGTTCGTCGAACTGGTCGATGACGAACTTGAGGGTGAAGGTCTTGTTGCCAACGAAGGTACGCCCGAGGTTACCGAACTCAGCGCAACGGATTTTGTTGAAGATGAGCCAATCCAAATAGAGATTCTGGATGAGTCTGGCCTGCCCGTTGAAATCGATCTTCCCGCGGCGACAGAACCGGCGACCGCAACGGCAACGGAACCTGCCTCCGATAAGCCTCCTGCCGCTGAGGCTGTTCCGCCCCCTCCTCCACCACCACCTAAGCAACTGGTATTGATCGGGGCCGGGCACACGCATTTGCAGATTCTCAAATGGTGGCGACGTCGGCCATTTGCCCGGACCGAACTGACGCTGGTCACCGCTTTTGATCACGCGGCATACAGCGGTATGCTCCCTTCAACACTGGCGGGGCTTTACAAGCCTGAACAGATGTTGATTGACCTGCCAAAACTGTGCGATCACTGCGGCGTTCGACTGATCGTCGATCGAGCCAATCGACTCGACCCAGTCAATAGAGTCGTCGAGTTTGCACATCAGCCAGCGCTGGAATTCGATGTCGCGGCGGTCAATATCGGGTCTGTCCCGGCCGCTGAGCCGCTCTGGCAATCACATCGCATCTTGATCAGCGTAAAACCTCTGTCGACATTTCTACAAAGGTTCGACGTTCGATTTCGAGAGCTTGTCGAACAATTCCGGATGGCTCCCGGTCCCGAACTCCTGCAGATTGTGGTTGTCGGGGCCGGTGCCGCTGGCATCGAAATGGCACTGTGCCTGGAACAGCATAAGCACGAACTGGAACTACCCGCTGATGTCCGGGTTGTGGACGGAAACTCACAAGTCCTCGAAGGCTTCTCTCCACGTACAGTCCGAAAAATCGAGAAACTGCTGAAGCTGCGAGGTATCGACTTGAGCCTGGGATCACCCGTGGTGGACTGTGAAGACGAAGGTCCGGGTGTGCTGGTTCTGGAAAATGGCAATCGAATCAGAGCTGATCTCGTGATCTGGGCTGCCGGGGCAGCTCCCCCCATGGCTCTGCGAGGCTTTGACCTTCCGAAGACAAATCGAGGATTCCTCGCGGCTCGGCGAACATTGCAGTCCACAGCCGACGTACCTGTTTTCGTCTCGGGTGACTCGGCGGACATCGAAGCCTGCGACATCCCCAAGGCGGGCGTCTTCGCAGTTCGCCAGGCTCCCATCCTGTGGCGAAACCTGCAGAGTTATCTGAATGGACAGCCACTCGTCGACTTCCGTCCCCAGTCAGGTTTTCTAAGAATCATATCCTGCGGCGATGGCACAGCAGTCATGGACTATAAGGGCTTCGCATCGCACAGCAGCTTTGCCTGGAGTCTGAAGAACTGGATCGACCGAGGGTGGGTGCGTAAGTTCCAAATCAGGTAGACTCATCAGCTCCCACAATTCCTGGAGCCGGTCATGTCACGTTCTCGAAATCGACAGCAGAAGTATTCGCTGAAACGCCGGGGCACCATTGGAGCTGCACCGGGCAGCATCGTTGCTGATCCGGCTGCGCCGCAACCTCAAATCAAGGTCATGGCCTACGGCCCCAACGAACTCAACGAACGAACACTAACGGACGAGCATGGGCTCGACGTTGGCAAGACTGCAGTAACTTGGATCGATATTGATGGGCTGGGAAATGCGGATCTGATCCAGAAACTCGGCCGACAATTCCATCTGCACCCCTTAGCGCTGGAAGACACAATCAACACTCATCAGCGATCGAAAGTCGACGACTTTGACGAGATCCTGTTTGTTGTCATGCGGATGATCCAGGGACCACCTCTGGTCACCGAGCAGATCAGCTTCTTCATCGGTTCCAATTTCCTGTTGTCATTCCAGGAAGGAATCGAGGGGGATTCCTTGAATCCGGTTCGAGAACGCATCCGCCATCGTCGCGGACGCATTTGTGATGCAGGTCCTGACTATCTGCTTTACGAACTTCTCGATGCCATCATCGACGGATATTTTCCGGTCTTCGAACGAATTGGAGAACAACTCGACGATCTCGATACTCGAGCTGCCGCTGCCAACATTGGCCAGACACTCGCTGAGATCCATTCCATTCGGCGTGATCTTCTGTTCCTGCGCCGGATCGTCTGGCCGATTCGCGATGTCATGATGTCACTGCTGCGTGGAGGGCATCCGCAGATTTCATCAAACACTCAGATCTACTTGCGTGACTGTTACGACCACGTGGCTCACCTGATTGACATCCTGGAAATCTATCGTGAGACCTGTTCCGATCTGCGTGACTTCTACTACTCGAAGCTCAGTAATCGTACAAACGAAATCATGCGAACACTGACAGTGATCGCCACTGTCTTCATGCCACTCAGCTTTATCGTCGGACTGTATGGCATGAATTTCGATAACATGCCGGAATTGCATTGGAAATGGGGATACCCCATGGCGATCGGAATCATGTTACTGACGGCCTTCAGCTTCATGTATTTCTTCTGGCGAAAAGGGTGGCTGAAAAGCACAGAGCCCAGAATCCTTCAGCCGCTCTCTCAAAGCGACGAGCACGTGTAACGCAAAGTGTTCCATCAAAGCCAATCAATGCGACTTGCTTCAAAATCAGAATAGACTTGACGAAAACGAATGCGGCGAAGTCCAATCCCACATTGCATCCCGGGATCATGGATTTCACTCGTCCGCGTGTGGTCGCGGATTCGTTCACACGATGACGATCGATTCCAGCGATGCTGATGACAACAACGACAAATCGGAGCTATGTCGATGAACCTTCTTTCAACGGCGATTGCGATGCTGGGTCTCTTCCTGCTTCAGGATGTGGACAAACCCGCAGTCGATGAAAGTGCCGAGTTCTTCTCGAAGAGCGCGATCCCTCGATTGCGGATCCAGATTTCCGATTCGGAACTTGAGAAACTTAAGGGCGAAAATCGAACGTACGTTCGCTGTACGATTCACGAAAACAAGAACGTCTACAAAGATGTGGGAATCAAGTTAAAAGGGGCCGCGGGAAGTTTTCGCGAATTCGACGATCGCCCCGCATTGACGCTGAATGCGAACAAGTTCACGAAGGGCCAGAAGTTTCATGGCCTCGACAAGTTCCACCTGAACAATTCCGTTCAAGACGAAACGTACACTCACGAATGGTTGTGTGAAGAACTGGCTCGTGAAGCGGGATTGCCAGCAACTCGCGTGACCCACGCACGTGTCTGGCTGAACGGGCGAGATGTCGGCCTGTATGTGTTGAAAGAAGGTTTCGACAAGACCTTTCTGAGCCGCCATTTTGAAAATGGTGAAGGCAATCTCTACGACGGCGGGTTCGTGCAGGACATTGATGCCGAACTGGAAAAGGATGCTGGTAAAGGTCCCGATGACAGGAGTGATCTGAAAGAACTGCTCGAAGCCTGTCGCGAACCAAACCTCGAAGAACGTTGGCGGCGGATCGATGAACGCCTGGATGTCGAGTCTTTCATTTCGTTCATGGCATTCGAACTGATGACGTGTCATTGGGATGGATATACCCAGAACAAGAACAATTACCGAATCTACTTCAACCCCAATGACAACAAGGCTCGATTCCTGCCTCACGGAATGGATCAGATGTTTGGCGATCCCAATGCGCCTGTCCTGGATCCCCCGGGGGCAATCGTCTCTTCAACAGTCATGGCCAATCCCGTCTGGCGTGCTCGCTATCGTGAGAGACTCAATGAGCTGTTGCCGCTGTTTGATCCCCCTTCAAAACTGAATAAGCGAGTCGACTTTCTACGTCGTCGCCTGTTTCCCATCTTGAACGCGATGGACCCTCAACTGGCACGTGACCACGGTCAGCGTGTCAAGGAATTCAAAGAGCGGATTACCGCACGCGCGATGAGCCTGCGAGAACAGACACAGCGTGAAGACCCCAAGCCACCAGAATTTGATGAGAACGGGAATATGCATCTTCCCGACTGGTACGGCGCATCCGAGAGCGACGATGCCGCTGTGGAAGAAGTCGATCTGGAGAATGAAAAGAAAGCCTATTCCGTGACATGCGGTTCCAGCGGCAGGTGTATTGCATCATGGCGACGCAGGATCCTGCTGGCGCAGGGGACGTATACCTTTCACGCGATGGTGAAAACAAACAATGTTGCCGCTCTGGAGGATGAAAAAGGAATCGGAGCTGGACTGCGGATCTCAGGCGAAAATCGCTCGAACAAACAACAAGGGACTTCCGACTGGAAGCCCCTTGAGTATGAATTCACAGTCGCAGAAGAGACTCGCGAAGTGGAACTGGTGGCTGAACTGCGTGCGACAGCCGGACAGGTCTGGTTTGATCGAGATTCGTTGCGACTGACCAGAAAGATGCCTGAACCGGCTGAAAACTAGAATGCGTCTCAATTTTACATTTCGGGTTCTGGTCACGGAAACGCGTCGAGTTGAGCGATCCCGGCCATTTCAGCAGCGGCGTTCCAGCGCGCTTCAAGAGCATCGATGAAACCAAGATTGGATTCTACAAGTGCTCGCTGGGCCTGCAACAACCGCATGATGTCCAGTTGTCCCTGCGCAAATCCTTCCTGGATCATCTTCACCCCTTCGCGGGCTTTGGGGACGATCTTCAGCTCGAAACGCCGGGCCTGTTGATCGGCGGCCCGATAACGTCCGCCTGCTTCTGCCATCTGCCGAGCAATGTCGTTTTGGGCAGCCTCGACATCAGCGTGTGCCTTGTTGAGGTTTGCATATGCGGAAGTAATATTTCCCTGGTTCTGATTCCACAATGGAAGTGGAACAGACAACGTCAACAATGCCATATTGTGCAATGCAGGTTCAATCTGCCGCTGATATCCGGCATAGACGGTCAAGTTAGGAAACGGTTCGACTTCTGCTCGGCGGATCAAGAACTTCGAACGGTCAACTTCCAATTCTGCAATCTGGACGCTGGCGTTATAGGGAATGTAACCCTCCAGCAATAACTGTTGAGCCACTTGATCAAGCGACTCGAGCAGGTTTCCGTTGATCCGTCCGATCTGCATGTCTCGCAATCCCATCGTCGCAGCGAGTTCCTTGCGAGCAGCAGCCAGACGTGCGTCAGCGTTTTCAACGGCAACCTCAGCCTTTTCGAATTCAATTTCGAAAAGCAGCAGATCTGTTTTGGTTCCTTCACCGGCAACACGAAGGCGATCTGCAGTCTCCATCGATTTCCGGGCGATTTCGACGAGTCGCACCAGGACTTCGTACCGACGCTGGGCCGCCAGTGTTTTCATGTAAGACTGACGGACTGCGGTCAGCAGTTGAAAACGAGTCGCGATGAAATTCTGCTCTGCCTGCAAAACCTGGCGGGTCGCTGCCTGCTGGCTGAGTCCTAGTTTGTTCTTCGTGACAATTTCCTGGCTCAAAGCGCCGTAATACTGGCTCTGGTTACCCACGAGCTGGTTGGCCCCTCCTATCAACAAGGGGTTAGGATAGAGTCCCGCTTGAATGGCGAATCCGCGAGCAGACTCAACATCGGCAGCTGCCTGGCGCAACGCCGGGCTACTGGCTTCAGCCAACGCCAGTAGTTCTTCCAGTGTCGCCCCCATATTGGAGCGAACTTCTGGCGACGGAGGAACAGGTTCGTCTTCAGCACGCAATGCGAGGCATATAGAGAACAAAGCGCAAATGGACAAGCTGGTCAGCCGCCATCGTTGCATGGTGAGCCACCTTCCGTGAGGGCCTTTCTGTCGAACGCGCACGCATTCCATGCGACACGCATCATCGGTATCACCGGTCTCATCGGTCATTCCGATATCGATCGCACAAGTGTACCGGCTGGGGACTCAAGCTACTCACAACCCGCAAATCTTCGCAGGCTGCAGTTCGGAAACCCTTACAGAATGGAAACTTCGGATTCGACAGAACCAGAACAAGTCGAAAATGCGTAAAAGCCGGTAAAGTCGCTCGGCGGGTCGGACAAAGCGCCGGGGGGATAGAAAGCCGAACAGCCCGCGATTTCTCACGGGCCCCGCGCTCGAAACGAGCTGGTCCCACTCTACGTCCTGCCCAGCTCCAAAAAGATATTGGCCGTGTCACTGCTGTTCACCCCTGATCGTGGGTTAGCACAGCCTGCTTGACGTTGCAAACCTGTTTTTGTATTCTTGCTGCAACAGTTTTTGAGTATTCAAAATTGTTTGTTTTAGAAAATGACTTTTCATTGAGGTCGATCAAAAATGCTGTTTCGCACCGAGAAAAAACGTCACGCGGGATTCACGTTGATAGAACTGCTTGTGGTGATTGCAGTTATTGCAATTCTGATGGCTCTGCTTCTGCCAGCCGTGCAACAGGCTCGGGAGGCTGCTCGGCGGACACAATGCAAAAACAACCTCAAGCAGCTTGGGCTCGCTCTACACAATTACCACGATCTGCACACACTGTTTCCTCCAGCGTACATCGGAAACCCCTACGTCTCAGGAACCAACAACGGGGTGACTTATCCCGACGACAACGGTAACGGAGTTTCGGGATTTGCCTGGGGAACATTGTTGTTGCCGGCCCTGGATCAGTCGCCGCTCTACAACCAGTTCGACATGAATCAGCCGTGCTGGTCCGCGCGAAATGTCCCTATGGCGAAAACAAAAATGACCATGTTCCTATGCCCTTCGGTCACAGGAGGATGCGACGGATTTCTGGTGGAGCGCTACAACGGATCTCCCGCCTATGCGCCAAAGAATCCAAGCCCATTCAGTCCCACGATCACGTTTGCCCATTCCCACTATGTGACAAATGCCGGTATCCACCAGCCATGGGGGCGCGTCACGAACTACGACGATTTTTCGACACCGGAACCGATCCCTGCTAACGGAAATCAGCCGGCGTTGATTGACGGGCCGTTCTATCGAAACTCTCGCATTTCGTCTTCCAGCGTGACAGACGGGCTTTCGAATACAGTTTTCCTCGGCGAACACAGTTCGATTCTCAGCAACAAGACATGGGTCGGCGTCATTCCGTATGCCGCGACATGTCCCAAAGGAACATTTCCGTCCGACTGTAACAGTGCGGGATGCCTTGTCGGAGCGCATAGTGGGCCTGACACACATGACCATCCACAGGTGACCATTCATGCTCCGAATAATCCGTTTGGACATACCGACGAAATGTATTCCGAACACGTCGGCGGCGCGCAGATTCTGATGGGTGATGGGTCTGTCCGCTTTGTTTCTCAATACATCGACCCGTTTGTCTGGGTGGGCCTTTCCACACGCGGCGGCAGCGAGATCATCGGCGATTTTTAGCGCGGGTCGCATGTCCGTGTCACGCCCCAAAATGTCGCAGTTGCCAGAAAGCGATCTGTTTCCGCATTCTTCAAGAGAGATGTCTGTGCAAGCCAGTCGTCAAAGAATCAGAGCGATTGTAAAACTTCCGTTGCAACGGATCCTGTTGCTTCTGATTGTATTGCTGTCCGGTTGCGGTCGACCTGCTCAAATCGGCGAGAGCGAAGATGTCCTCGTAGCGGTCGATGCTCTCTATACTGCGGTGACGTCAAAACGAATCGAACTTCTCGAAAAGAGTGCCTCAACGATTGAGGAACTTCACAAGAAGGGCGAATTGTCAGATCCTGCGTATCGACAACTGAAGACCTACATCGACGAAAGCCGGGCAGGGCAGTGGGATGGAGCGGTTCGGAAATTACACGACTTCATCCGGGGACAACGCCGTCAGGGCAAGCTGTAATCACGCCAGCATTTCGGGAACGATCTTGCCATCGTGAGCCAGTGGAACGGGGCGATTCAACTTATCGGGCAACGTTGTGTAGGGATTGATTCCGATCAAATGATAGATCGTTGCCAGGATGTCTTTGGCCGTCAGAGGCCGGTCTGCAACTGAGGCACCAATCGGGTCTGTCTTGCCAATGATATTTCCGCGTTTGATCCCGGCCCCAACGAACATGTTGGAATAGGCACGTCCCCAGTGGCCTCGTCCTTCCCCTTCGAACTTGGGAGTCCGCCCCATTTCGTTCATGACGAGAACGAGCGTATCATCCAGCATCCCGCGCGATTCAAGATCTTTGATTAATGCCGAGAAGGCGAAGTCCAGTCCAGGCAGCAACTCGCCCCTCAAGCGATTGTAATGATCGACATGCGTATCCCAGCCGGCGTTCAGTTGTCCGAATTCGTCCCAGACCACTGTTACGAACCGGCACCCGGCTTCCACCAGTCGTCGAGCCTGAAGTGTGGACTGCCCGAACAAGGTCATTCCGTAGGCATCTCTGGTGCTGGCAGATTCTCGATCCAGATCAAACGCATCGCGAATCGCAGGAGAATCCAGCAACGTAAACGCGAGATCTCGCTTCTGGTCATGACTGCCTCGGATGGCCTGTCGATCTAATGCAACTCGCAGTGTCTCGATCTGTTCGAGCAGCGATCGCCGTCGATTCAATCGATCGACCGTGACATCAACAGGCATATCTGCTTCTGCGGCAATCAGAAACTTGCAGTCACGTTCAATTCCCAGATACGGGTCGCGAATTTCGGTTGCCGGTCCATGCGAACGTCGGACGATGCTGCGAGTCGCCTGACCACGAAATTCTGTCCAGATTGGATCGAAGCGACTTCCCAGGTATGACCCAAACGGAGGTGTATAGCGCGCTGCAGGTCGTCTGGTACTGAGCAGGAACGGAAGAATGAGATTGTCAGGAATAGAATTGGGCGGCTTGGGACCTCGTCGCAAGTGATCGAAATAATTGACAACCGAGCCCAGAAAAGGCTGATGCATGGGATGCGTCAGAGTTTCCTCTAGCGGAACACTCCCTTCTGGAGCTCCGGTGGTGGCGTACTGCATTCCGTGAAAATTCCACGGATGGTTGAGAGACCTGACGACAGTGACCTTGTCCATCAATTGCGACATGCGGGGAAGATGTTCGCAAAGATGCAGACCTGGCAATGTCGAATCGATGGCTTGCAGTTGACCGCGAATTTCAACGGGAGCCTGGGGCTTCATGTCCAGCGTTTCCAGATGACTGGGGCCGCCGAACAGATACAGCAGGATGACATTTTTCGCCCGACCGAACCCCGGCAGTGTTTCATCGGATGCAGGATCAAGAGCGGCGAGGTCCGCATGGGCCGTTTGAGTCAGCAGCGCATTGCCAACTCCAAGAAGTCCAAGTCCCCCCACCGACAACAGATCTCGTCGGGTTACTCCTGAGCAAAGCCGTTTGGGCCCACCGAGTACCTGAAACATCACAGCCTCCAAAACCTGGATTGTTCGACCGCTCTATCAGTCTAATCGACGCATCAGCGCCCGCCAATGGCACTCACTGCGGGGAACGATTTTTGAAACTGCCCTTCAGGCCTCCGGTTCTGTTTTTAAAGTTTTCCAGGGCCGAAGGGCGCCGAAAAGGGCCCTGGCTCGATGAACTGTTGGCCCGGTTGGGCCGAAAAATGTTCCGAATAAGATTGCGATATCACGTCGGAACCAATTCCGAAGTGATGCTCCTGAAGTGCGCACCAACGCCGCATTGATTATGATCAAAGCTCGATTGAGTGTGCCGATATCGCTGCAAAGGAACGTCCATGAAATATCGCCGGTTGGGACGAACGGGGATTGATGTTTCTGCAGTCTCATTCGGGGCTGGACCGGTTTCAGGATGGGCGATTCTCAAAGACGTTGACAACCAGTGTGCTGTGATTCAGCACGCAATCGACTGCGGCATCAACTGGTTTGATACCGCACCAACGTATGCGGACGGACAATCAGAACTTTCACTCGGGCGAGCACTGTCAGCGTGTCGATCCGAGCAGAAGATTCATCTCGCAACAAAAGTACGCGTGGCCGAAGACGGCTTGCGTGACATACGCGGGTACGTGCTGCGATCTGTCGAAGCGAGTCTACAACGATTGAAATGTTCGCAGATTGCGTTGCTGCAACTGCATAACTCTGTGACGGCGCAACGTGGAGATCAACCGACGTCACTGACCCCTCACGATGTTCTGGACCCAGCAGGCGTTCTGTCAGCATTCCTCGAGTTGAAAGCCGCGAGGGTTGTCGCACATCTCGGACTGACCGGACTTGGCGACGCTCCGTCAATCCGAACCGTGATCGCTTCGGAAGAATTCGAGACCGTTCAGACTCCGTATCACATACTGAACCCGAGTGCCGGCGAAGTCGTTGCGGCCGATTTTTCAGAGACCGATTACGGCAATCAGTTTGAACAATGTCGCCAGCTTGGAATGGGGGTTTTTGCAATTCGAGTTTTTGCCGGAGGGGCACTGGCCGGGCGTAAGCCGAGTCCCCACACGTTGACAACGCGATTCTTCCCGCTGGACCTTTATCAGCGGGATCTCCACCGAGCGAGTTCACTGGCCTCATCGGAACCGCCAAATAGCCTGCCGTCAAAGGCCATCCGGTTTGCACTCAACCATCCTGCGGTTTCGTCGGCACTGATCGGATTCGCAAGAACCGAAGAGATCGATGCAGCGGTGCAAGCAATTGAGACAGTTGACTGAGAATCGCATCTCAAAGTCAAAACGAGCTGACTCGTAAATACGCGAATTGTCAGTGTTCCGCCTCACCGAGTTCGCGACCACGCGCATACCACGCGACACCGAAAAACGCGGCTGACATCAACAGGTAGCCAATCGCCACGTCCCACGAACGATAAATCAGGGCACCTTGCGGATTGGCAGGATTCGAAAACACGAACAGGAAATCTACGGTATTACCGTCCAGTTGGTACGCGTGCGTCAGGCCCACGAGCGCGAACAAAGCTCCAACGATTGACCAGACGCCAGCTGTCACGAATTTGCGGTCGATCAGGAACGCCGAGATCGCCGCCAGAATCATGCAGGTGAAAATGTATCCCTGCTGAAGTGACATCATTCCATGCAACACGAAATCACTGACATTGGCTCGCGGATCAGCTTTCATCAGGTCATACAGCGACTTTCCGTTTGCTTTGAAAAACGCCCCCTGTGTGACAGTAAAGCCCCAGGCAGCAATTGCGGGAAACAGCCCCACGGCAACCGCCGGAGTATGCTCGCGCGGAACAGCTGCAAACGCTTGTGCCGTGATGATGATTCCAATCCAGAGGACGATCGCAATCCCGGATTCCATCGGAATCAGACTGTTGATCAGACTGATGGCCCCCGTAAAGCAGATAAACGTGACAACAATTCCATTCAGCGTCGAATAGCCCGCTCGGGCACCGAGTCCCTTCCAGCCTGGATGACCGATGTAGATTGTCGTAGGAAAGCAACTGCCAAACAGCGCCGCTGAGATCGTTCCCAGGCCGTTGGCAGCCAGCGACGAACGTGTTGAATACTTGTCCCCGCTCGCTTCTGCCGATTCGATGTTCTGCAGACTTCCGATCAGGTTAAACAGTCCCATCGGAATAACGACGGTCAGCATTCCGAGCCAGTGCGACATGACCATCAACCGCTCAAACACACGTTGTCCTGCAAACGTCGGCAAATAGAATCCAAGCTGTTCCGTCGCCTCACTGATCGCCCTCGGATTCATCGCCGAATCCTTCAATTGCTGTGGTGCGTCCGGCCATGCGGATACCAGGGCCGTCAGAATCCACGCGATCGCAGTCCCAAGTGCGACCGAAACCAGTCCACCCGGTAAGTGAAACGGAAAGGGGACTCGTGCAAAATACGTGATCAGGACAATCGCCAGCGGCAGCATCGCGATGAGCGGCTTCTGAAAGATCTGCAGCGCAAATGTCATGGAGATGAATCCGATGGCAATCCCGGCCAACGTCGAAAGCAAGGCTGCTCGAGGCGTCTGCTTGCGAATGGCATCGGCGACGAATGCTCCGAAGAACTCAATCAATCCGCTGCCAATACACGCCAGAAGTCCCATTTCCCAAGCTGCCTCGGCCGCATCCACGCGTGACAACCCGTCATCAATCCCCTTTTTGAACGCCGGTGCCATGACGAAGAACACGTAGACCAGCAGCGAGGGAGTATTGATCCCGTAAGGCAGCGCTGTCACGTCACTTCGCCCGGTCGCGAGGGCCAGTTTTCGAGCCTGCCAGGCGTAAAAGAGGTTTCCGATCAGGATGCTGACGGCGGCACCAGGCAGGATATGTCGGTACAGCAGATAGGCGCTGTCCCCGTTCATTCCGCAAAGGTAGGGGCTGGAACAGAGTGTCAGGATCAGCAACAACTGGATCAGGTTGTCGACAAAAAGTCCGAAAAAACCATCCAGGTCACGGCGAACGAAATACGGGTACAAATTACCGGCGGGGGGCTGAGCATTCATGGAAAGCAGACTATCGACGCAGGAAATCGATGTCCAGTGGAGCGATCGCACCTGGCCAGCACCAGCAATCGCAGATCACTGATACGAAGTTCATTCGTGTCTACGAGGACAGTGCGACGAGGGACAGAACGATCAATTCGCGTCTTTCATCCTTCATCATTCTGCCCTCCATCGTTCTGCCCACTGCTTGGCTTATTCCGCCATACTGGGTGCCTGCCAAATACGGATTTCAGATCGAGCACCATACCAGCATCAACGCAGGTGGGCTTGCAAATACGAACCTCTTTGACATCCCAACGGCAGCTCGTTGTAATCGAGGAAAGTGCGGGGCTCGTCCCGCGACGGGAAAAATTCGAACGGAGTCTTGAATGCATCGAATCTGGCGGATCGCGGGGCACGACGAGCGACTGGTGCGGGAACTGAGTTCCTCGCTGCGAATGCCACCGCTGCTGGCTCAAGTCATTGTCGCGCGAGGCTATCTGACGCCCGAGGCCGCGACGGCGTACCTGGCCAAAAAGCTGGTCGACCTGCATGAGCCCGAAAAGCTGCCAGGCGTCTCACTGGCCGCCGATCGCATCGTCGCTGCCGTTCAGGCCGGTCGCCGGATTACGGTTTACGGTGACTACGACGTCGATGGTGTCACCGCGACCAGCCTGCTCTGGCACTGCCTGCAACTGACGGGTGCAAAAGTCGACTATTACATCCCCAGCCGACTTGAAGAAGGTTATGGCCTGAATTGTGATGCCATTCGCCAACTTCATACGGAAGATGCCAATCGACTGGTGGTCACCGTCGATTGTGGCATCACCAGTACTGTCGAAGCCGCATTGGCTCGTGAACTGGGCCTCGAACTGATCATTACGGACCATCATCAGTTTGCGGATCACCTTCCAGAAGAAACGGTACTGGTCCATCCTCGTCTGCCAGGTGGCTATCCATTTGGTGAACTGTGTGGAGTCGGTGTCGCATTTAAACTGGCGTGGGCAATCTGTGCTCGACTGGGAGACGGCAAGCGAGCCTCCCCACAGATGCGTGAATTCCTGCTGGGAGCGATCGGTCTAACAGCAATCGGCACGATTGCAGACGTTGTTCCTCTGGTTGATGAGAATCGAATTCTCGTCCACTTCGGCCTCGCCAGTTTGATTGAGCGTGCGACGCCGGGCTTGAAAGCCTTGTTGCGTGTCGCCGGGCTGGCTGACCGTACTGCCCTGCAGGCCGAAGACATTGCGTTTGCGATCGCTCCAAGAATCAATGCCGCAGGCAGACTGGGCCAGGCACGTCTGGCCGTTGAATTGCTGACAACCGGCGATACAGAACGAGCGGCGGCCCTAGATCGGAAGAGCACACGTCTGAACTCCAGTT